>DASYSS010000010.1 GCA_036003045.1 Gemmatimonadaceae bacterium | reverse complement strand
AATCGGGACGGCGGGATTTGAACCCGCGACCCCCTGAACCCCATTCAGGTGCGCTACCGGACTGCGCTACGTCCCGTCGAAATCAGTCCGAAAAGTATAGCCGCCCGTCCCCGCCTTGTCACCTTCGCAGTCAGCCACTCTCGTCCCTCGCCCCTCAAGCCGTTCGGAGCCTGGCCGTTTCGGAGTTCGGCAGTTTCGGAGTTCGGTAGTTTCGCAGCTTCGGAGTTCGGCAGTTTCGGCCCTCGGCCGTTTCGGAGTTCGGCAGTCTCGGACTTCGGCCCTCTCTACATGCCCCGCCACGCCATCACCTCACGACTCCAAGCTCCATCTGCTCATCCCCTCCCGTCTCCCTCTTCCCTTCCCGCGCCAACTTCCTCTTCAACCGCTGATTCAACGGGTCCAAGTACGTGTACACCACCGGCGTCACGTACAACGTCACCAACTGCGAAAACGCCAACCCGCCGACGACCGCGATCCCCAAAGGCCGCCGAGTTTCCGACCCAATCCCCGACGCCAACGCCACCGGCAGCGTGCCGACCAGCGCCGCGACGGTCGTCATCATGATCGGCCGGAACCTCACGTGCGCCGCGTCCACGATCGCCTGCTCGGCCGGCTTCTTCTCTTTCTGCTCCGCCTCGACCGCGAAGTCCACCATCATGATCGCGTTCTTCTTCACGAGTCCTATCAATAGAATCACGCCGACGAACGCGAACACCGACAGCTCGATGTTGAAGATCCAGAGCGCCAGCAACGCGCCGAACGCGGCAAACGGGAGCCCCGAAAGAATCGTGAGCGGGTGCACGAAGCTCTCGTACAGAATCCCGAGCACCATGTAGATCACGAACACGGCGAGAATGACGAGCACGACGAGCCCCGCTTCGGTCGCTTGGAAAACCTGCGCCGTTCCCGAAAACGCCGTCGTGATCCCCGCCGGCAGCGTCTGAATCGCCAGCCGTTGCACCTCGGCCGTCGCCGCGCCGAGTGAAGCGCCGGGCGCGAGGTTGAACGAAAGCGTCACCGACGGCAACTGCCCCGAGTGGTTGATCGTGACCGGCCCGAGACTCTTGCTCAGCGTCGCGACGGCTTTGAGCGGCACGAGCGTGCCCGTCGTGCTCTTGATGTACAGCAGCGCCAGCTGCGAGATGTCCGCCTGATACTGCGGCAGCAGCTCGAGGATCACCTGGTACTCGTTGCTCGGCGAAAGAATCGTCGACACCTGGCGCGAGCCGTACGCGTCGCCGAGCGCACCCTCGATCTGTTCCGCGGTCACGCCGAACGCCGCCGCGCGCGTGCGGTCGATCGTCACGTTCACCTGCGGGTTGTTGTTCTGCATGTCGGTGGTCACGTCGGCGAGGAGCGGCGAGCCCTTGGCCGCGGTTACCAGCTTTGCCGCCGCCGCGTACATCGCCTGCACATCGGACCCCTGCATCGTGAACTGATACTGACTCTTCGCTTGCCGGCCGCCGATCTGAATCGCCGGCGGGATCGACGGGTACGCCGTGACGCCGGGTACGTGGGACAGCTTCCCGCGAAGCTCGTTCACCACCGACTGAACCGGGAGCCGTTGGCCGAGCGGTTTGAGGATGGCGATCACGCGCCCGGTGTTCGTCCCGCCGCCTCCTCCGCCGCCACCGATCGACGACATGTACGACGCGACGTTGGGGTCCTCCTGCACGATTCGAGCGACCTGCAGCTGTCGGCGCACCATGTCCTGATACGACGTCCCCTGCGCTGCTTCGGTCGTGATGTTGATCTGTCCGATGTCTTCATCCGGGATGAATCCGGTCGGCAGGATCTTGAACAGCACGGCTGTCCCGACGAGCACGAGCAACGAGAAGAGCATCGTCAACGGGCGGTGGCGCATCGTCCAGTCCAGCGTCGACGCGTATCGGCCGAGCGTCCAGTCCCACGCCCGTTCGATGCCGTTGTAGACGCGGTTGTGCTTCTCGTTCTTCTGCGCGCGCAGGAACCGGCTGGCCAACATCGGCGTGAACGTGAGTGACACGACGCCCGACACGAGAATCGCCGTCGCGATCACGACCGAGAATTCGCGGAAGAGTCGGCCCACGACGCCGCCAAGAAACAGCAGCGGGATAAAGACCGCGGTGAGCGACAGCGTCATCGAAAGAATCGTGAAGCCAACCTCCGCCGCGCCGTCGATCGCGGCTTGCATCGGCGGCGTTCCCATCTCCATGTGCCGCACGATGTTCTCGAGCATCACGATCGCGTCGTCCACGACGAACCCGACGGCGAGCGTGAGCGCCATCAGCGACAGCGTGTCGAGGCTGTAGCCGAGGATGTACATGATCGGAAACGTCCCGATCACGGAGAGCGGCAGCGCCAAGCTGGGAATGAGCGTCGCCCACGCGTTGCGCAAAAAGAGGAAGATCACCACGACGACGAGGCACAGCGTCAACAGCAGTGTGCGTTTCACGTCGCTCACCGATTGATCGATCCCGACCGACCGGTCGAACAGCGTCTGGATGCGCACCCCGCTCGGAATCTGCGCTTTCATCGAGTCGAGCTCGGCGCGCACCGCGCCGGCCACTTCGACCGTGTTCGTCCCCGGTTGCCGTTGCACGGCCAGAACGATCGCGCGGACGCCGTTGTACCAGCTCGCGCTCCGGTTGTTCTCGACGTCGTCGAGCACACGCCCCAAGGCGCCGAGCGTCACGCCCGCACCGTTTCGATAGACGACGGTCATCGAGCGAAACTCGTCGGCGTTGTTCAGCTGGCCGGTCGCTTGAACCGTATACGCCGTCGTGGGACCCCAGAGCACACCGGTTGGTTGGCTCACGCTCTGCGCGTTCACCGCGGTCGCGACCTCGTCGATGCCGATCTTTCGATAGGCGAGCGCGGTCGGATCGAGCTGTATTCGTACCGCATATTTTGCCGAGCCGAAGACCGACACCTGCGCGACGCCGTCGACCATCGACAGTCGTTGCGAGAGCAGCGTTTCCCCGACCTCGTCGAGCTGCTGCAACGAGAGCGTCGTCGACGTGAGCGCGTAGAACAGAATCGGCGAGGCCGCCGGGTTCGCCTTCTGATACGACGGCGGTTGGATGCCGAGCGGCAGTTGGCGCAGCGTTTTGGCGATGGCCGCCTGAACGTCTTGCGCGGCCGCGTCGATGTTGCGGTCGAGCGAGAACTGCAGCGTGATCGACGTCGATCCCAAGCTCGAGGTCGAGGTCATGTTGTCGATGCCGGCAATCGTCGAGAACTGCTTCTCGAGCGGCGTGGCGACGGCCGATGCCATCGTCTGCGGGCTCGCGCCCGGCAGCGATGCGCTCACGCTGATCGTCGGATAGTCGACGGTCGGCAGATCGCTGATCGCCAAGCTTCCGTACGTGAACACGCCGAACACGATGATCCCGACCATGAGCAAGATCGTCATCACCGGCCGCCGGATGAATCGCTCGGAGATGTTCATGGCGGGGGGCGGCCGGTCGAGGTCGGTGCCGGCGGTCTTCCCGTCGTCCGGCCGTTCGCTGGCGGCGACGTCGAAGGCGTCGTCGATGGACGCGTCATCCCGGGTGGAGTTGGGCTCGACGGAGTAACGCTAGGAAGCGTCGGAGTCGGCGTGCTGCTCGGCGTCGCAGTGCTCGGCGATGCGTTGCCGGTAGACGGAGTGGAGCTCGGCGATGCGCCACGCGGCGACGGCGTCGGCGGCGGCGCTCCGCCAGCCGTTCCCGGCACTGCGCCCGGTCCGGCACGCGCGCCTCGCGCTGCAGGTGCCGGATTCACACTGCCGGGGCGCGCGACCGCACCGACTTCACCGCCTACCGACTCGGCGGGCGCCGTAGCGCTCGAATCCACTTGTTTGCCTAGCGTCGCCGTGCCGGTGTCCGTTCCGAATCCTGTGATGGCGACACGCGTACCCTGGTCGAGGCGCGACTGGCCGTCGACCACGACGCGCTCGCCCACCCCGAGGCCTTTCTGAATGACCGTGAGATCGGCGACCTGAAGTCCCGGCGAGATCTGTCGCATGTTCGCCGTGTTGCTCGCGTCGATGACGAACACGTACGGGCCTTGTTGTCCCGTGAGGATGGCGTCTGTCGGGACGGCGAGCACGCCGTGCTGGACGCGAAGCTGTACCGTGAGAAACACCAGCTCACCCGGCCAAAGACCGCGGTCGGCGTTGGCGAAGTTCGCCTTGCCGGTCACCGTGCCCGTAAGGGAGTCGACGTTGTTGTCGAGGAACGTGAGCTGCCCACGCTCGACTTCTCGCGCGCTGTCGGTCGAAGCCGCCGTCACGAGAAGCGGGCGGCGCGCCACTGCCGCTTGCATCGATGGGAAGTCCTGCTGCAACACAGGAAATCGCACGAGCACGGGACTGATCTGGTTGATCACGACGAGCGGACCGGTCGTCGGACCGACGTTGTTGCCCCGCCGTACGATCAAGCTCCCGGTGCGCCCGCCGATCGGCGCGGCGATGGCGGTGAATCCGAGATTCACGCGCGCGGCGCGCAGAGCGGCGCGGTCCGCTTGTACCGTCGCCGCCGAGGCCAATGCCGCCGCGTGCATTTGATCGGACTGCGACCGGCTCACGTATCCGATGCCGGCGAGCGACTTGTAGCGGGCATCGTCACTCTCGGCGGCATTTGCGTTCGCGATGTCCTTGGTCAGCGTGGCTTGGGCTTGATCGACGATCGCCTGCAGCGGCCGTGGATCGAGTCTGAAGAGCTGCTGTCCCTTTTGAACGAAGTCGCCCTCCTTGAACAGAACGTCGAGCAATGTTCCGCTGACCTGCGCGGTGACCGACACCGTTTGCATCGGCTCGACGACGCCGCTCGCCGAGACCGTGACCGGAGCGTCGATTCGCTTGACGGGCATGACACGCACGGGCGTCGCTCCTGCGCGCCGCGCTGGCGGTCCGCCTCTGCACGCACCGGCAACGACGGCGAGGACGACCGCGAGCGCGCGCAAAGCGGTTCCGGCCCACCGGTTCACCGGCCTACCGGCCGCCACGATCATCATCGAACCCTCGGCAGCGGCGCCAGCGGAATGTTCGGCCTTCCGCGCGTGTCGAGCGAACCGACATCGTGGGCCAGTTGCGCCAACGCCGTCCGCCATTCCCACCGCGCCTGGATGTCCTCGGCGCGCGCCGAGTCGAGCGCGGTTCGCGCCAGCACGACGTCGACGATTGTCCCGACGCCCTCGCGGTAACGCCCGGCGGCGACTTCCGCGGACTGCACGGCCGCCGTGAGAAGGTCGACGGCTGCCGCGAGGCGCTGGCGCGCCGTCTGGAGCGCGGCGTACGACGTGAACACCTGCACCGTGACCTGCTGCTGCGTCGACGTGACCCGCGCGAGCGCGGCCTGATACTGGGCGCGCGCCGTCCGCACGTCGTACTGCCGCGAGAACCCGTTGAAGATCGGAATCTGAAGGCCGAGCACGAGGGAAGCGTTCAAGCCGTTGGCGGTCGACTGTCCTTCTACAGATCGCGTGTAGCTCTGGTTGGTCGAGAGCGTGAGCGAGGGATATCCGGCGGACCGCGCGATGCGGATTTGCGCGGCGAGCTGAGCCGCCGTTGCCCGGGCTTCGGCAAGATCGGGCCGGGTCGTGATCGCGCGGTTGATCAGCGTGTCGACTGACGCAGCCACCTTGGCTATCGAATCGGTCGCCGCGATCGGAGGAATGTCAAAGTGGGTGTTGGCCGGGAGACCCATCGACACGGCGAGCGTGGCGCGGGAGGATACGAGCGCTCCCTCGAGCGTGACGAGCTGAAACCGGGCCTGAGCGAGCTCGGTTCTCGCCTGCAAAACATCCTGCAGCGTGCCTACGCCGACGCGGAGGCGCGCCTCGGCGTTCGCGGTATCGGTTTGCGCTTCTTTCACCGCGGTGAGCTGCGCGTCGCGAAGCGCGACATTCGCGAGATACGAGAAGAGCGCCGACTCTACTTGGAGTACGACATCGTTGATCGCGGAATTGTGGGCGAGGTTCAACGCGATCGCGTTCTGCTTCGCCGACTCGATGGTCGCGGCGCGCCCGCCCTCGTCGAGAACCAAATACGAGAGCGACAAAGCGGGAGTGATTTGCGCGCGCGTTACACCGCCGGCGACACCAACGCCGCGAGGATTCGCCTGCGTCGTGTCGATCACCACGTTCGACCCGTTGCCCCCGCCGCCGATGATGGAGCCTGACGACGCACCGGCGAGGTTCACGCTGCCATTGATCGTCGGGTATTTCGCGCCGCGCGCCGCTCCGTATTCGTTCGCCCCGGCCTGCGCATTCGCCCACGACTCGCGCGTCGTGGGGTTGTTCTTGAGGGCGATGTCGACGACCTCGGGGAGCGTGAACCGCACGGCGGCGGTGGTCGCCGAGTCGGCAGCAAGCGCCGCCGTGGCAGCGGGAGCCGTGGGCGGTGCAGCCGGTGGAGGCGGTGTGCGCGCCGCGGCCGGGACCGTCCAGGGCGTCGCCGGATTCGCCGGCGCGCCCGACACGCCGTCGATGCGGGGTGTGCCCGGCGTGTGACACGCCGCCCCCGAGCCCGCGACGATTGCAACAATCGAAAGCCGAAGGAGCTGCGCGCGACGGAAAACCCAAGCGAGCGGAAGCGCCGAATCGAAAAACATTCGGCCACTACAATTGCAGATTGGAGACCGAGAGTCGCGCGAAACGACGGCGGCGTAGCGTGGAGCCAAGCTCGACGCCGTCTTTTACGACTTGTTATTTCAGGCTAAGGATTTTTTGCGCCTGTGATCGGTCAAACTTTCAGCCGATAGGGCTCCGACCGACCCATGACGAGGCGAATGACGAAGCCGATGATCAGCAGCGGAATCAAAACGAGCAGCGCGACCTTCAGCACGACGAATCCCAGCGACATGAAAGCCATCAGCACGCCGAACACGGCGCCAAGGAGCCCGAGCACGACGGCGAAGAGAATGAGAAACGGCAGCCCGATGAGAAAGAGGACGAGCAGGATCGGGAGCGCGACGATGCCCAGAACGGCGATGACGGGCAGGCCGATGACGGCGAGCAGAATTCCGATCGGAACCAGGACGACGAGCGCGAGCGCTCCGAAGAACAACGCGCGAACGAAGCCGAACATGGTGACTGCTCCTGAAGAACCGCGGTGGACCGGTGGACCGGTGGACCGGTGAACCCTACTCGGGTTCGAAGTCGTTGCCGCTAGCGGTCGGCGGCGGATTCGGCGGCGACGCGTTGGGTTTCGAGTCTCCGCCGTTGCCGCCCCTGAACCAGCGGGCGATGCGCGGCGCGATGGCGAACACAAGCCAGATCGGGAGGACGATGAAGATCGCGATCTTGAGCACCGCGAAGCTGAGCGTCAGCACGAAGCTCACGAGCCCCATGAACGCACCGCCGGCCATCACCACGAGGAAAACCGGCAGCCCGAACACGAAGAACATCAGCAGAACGGGCAGCGCGAGAACGAGCAGGATGAGCAGCAGCGGCAACCCGATCGCCTTGAGCACGAACGCGATCGGAATCAGCACGCCGAGCCAGCCGAGCTTGAAGACCCAGCGAATTGCCGCGATGCGCAGCAACAGCCACTTGATCGCCGACCACATTGTCGTCTGGCCTCGGGATGTTGGACGGAAGACCGTACGAGGAGGTGGCGGGGTTGGTTTCTGAAGGGGTGGACAGGTGGACGGGTGGACCGGGAACTACCGAGTTCTCAGAGCTGAGGCCTCAGCAGTCTGCCGTCCACCCGTCCACCCGTCCACCGTCCACCCGTCCACCCTCCACCCGCCCACCGTCATCCCAATTCAGTCGCCGCGACCAACTTCCCCACGAAAAATTCGCCGAATTCCGCGTACTTCGCGCTGACCTCGTCAAACCGCATGTCGGTGACGAGCTTCTTGAAGTCGAGCGGGTCCTTGGCGAAGAGCGTGACGCCCCACTCCCACGCGTCGAATCCGATCGCGCCGGTGATGATCTGAAGGATGCGTCCCGCATAGCGGCGGCCGGTTTGGCCGTGAGCCTGCATTAGGCGGCTGCGCTCGTCCAGCGTGAGCATGTACCAGTTCTGCCCGGACTCGCGGCGCTTGGTCATCGGGTAGAAGCAGACATAGGGCATATCCGGCGGGATCGCCGGATAGAGACGCCGAGTGACGTGCGGGTTCTCGCGCTCCTGTGCGACCCGAGCCGCCAGCTGCTTCGCCGCGTCGGCCGCGTCGGCCGGAGCACCATCGGCGGCACGCTGGGCCGCCTCGCGGGCAAGCTGCGCCGTGAGGTGATAGAGCCCGGCCTCGGTCACGCTCAGGAAGGTGTAATCGAGCGTGAGACCGTGGTCGGTTGCCCAACACTTGGTCTGTCTGCCGACTTCCCCGATGTCATCGAGGGATTCCCGAAGGTGAACGGCGAGCAGGTCGTGCTTGCTGCCGATGAGGCGCGCGTAGGCACTCCAGCCATGATCCGCTCGCGAGACGGCGGGCAGAGTCCGTGTCGAATCGCCTCGGGCGTCGCCGTCTGAAACGTGCGCGCCCGCGTCATGCGTAAAAACCTGATGCAGTGCGTACCAGCCCTCTAGGGTCTCAGGAGGCTGGACCGCCGTGCCTGACTGTAACGACATGAACGAAAGTTAAGCCAAAACTAGAGTCCCCCGATACTCAAGATCGGCATTCCATTTGCCTTCGAGGATAGCATGACGGATCGAATCGAGGGACGCGACCAAACAGTCCGGGTGCTGGGCGCCGACAAGCGTCGGCGTCAGTTGCGGGCACTGCTGCTCTCGGCAGCCGACGCCGCCCGCCAGACGCGCCGCGGAGGGCCGCTGACGATGACGCGCGCCGAGGGTCGGGCCGTCCGAGATCGGATTTCGAAACTGCTGAGCGCCGCGAGCTAAACGCGGCGCTTTTTGCTTTTCGGGGATCCGACCCTCGGGCCACCACCCGCGCCTTGCTGCGCCCTTCAGCGCCGCAGCGACTTAACTCGGATTTCGGCCGTCTCGGTTTCCGTCAGTCTCGGATTTCGTCAGTCTCGGATTTCGGCCGTCTCGGTTTCCGTCTCGGTTTTCGGCAGTTTCGCCGTTTCGGTTTTCGGCAGTTTCGGCCTTCGGCAGTTTCGGTGTTCGGCAGTTTCGGCGTCCGGCCGTCTCGGTATTCGGGCCCCTACCGCCTTCGCTCTCGAAACTGATCCGGGCTCGCGAAGGACCGATGCACGCCACGGGCTTTCTCGAGATACCGCCTCAACACGTCCGCGTCGCACTCCTTCCAGTCGTCCGGAATCGGCGCTAGCCGCCGGCGATCGACGCCCCGCTCGAAACACAAGAACGTCGCCGGAATGCCGCCGCCATCGTTTTCGGCGGGAGGATTCACGACGGAGTAGACCTCCCACTCCAGGCCCTTCGCGTCGGTAAAGCGGCGAACGAAGCGCTGCTCTTCGTCGCCGCCGCCGATCGAGAACTTTGGGAGCACTCGGTATCCCCAGGTCTGAGCACGAGTCACAATTGTTATGCACGCTCAGTGCCGCCGCAAATGTACTTTTTGCTAAGAAACCGACGCTCGTTGGGGATTCCAGGTGTGGGTCTCGGCTCTGGCCTCGCGCAACCAGGCCAACAGAGCGTCGTACATCACGAATCCGTGGCGAATCTGTTCATGGTCTTCCCTGAACAAGCGGGAAAGCCCCAATGAAATCGCCAGGACGCCGGCGCACTGAGGCGCCAGATCGAGCCTCGCCGTGTCCGCGCCGCGAACGATGACGGCCAGGTCCCGAAGCGCTGGGTCGGACTCGAGCCGGTACTTCGCCAGCAGCGCGTCGAAGCTGCACAGCGGACCGTCGTGCGTCAGCTCGACTCCTTCGACGTCGAACGGGATGGCGCCCGTCGTCTCGGCGACCGCGCGCACTTGCGCGGGCGGCACGAACAAGAACTCCGGATCCTCGTCGATGAATCGCGCGATGAGCCACGGACATGCCACGCGATCGATCTTGGGCCGTTCTCGAGTGACCCACTTCATGTAGCACCTCCTCGCCGGCGTGACGAGTAGAAGAGATAGAGATCTTCGAAAACCCTGAAGCCGCGCTCGAGACGCTCCTCGTCGGTCGTCGTGCCGTCGGCGATGCCACGGAGTACGCCGAGCACGCCAGGCGTTTCCGGACGCGCGAACTTCTCGTCCTTGCAGTCGATGTCGTGCACGACCTCGCCGATGGCAAAGAGCCCGGGTTCGTCGAGGCCGAAGCGGCGGAGCAACGTCTGGTACGTGCAGTCTTCGCCGACGTGCGTGTATTCCGCACCGACCATGTCGAATCGCACTTCGTTCGCGAGGGGCTTGTAGCCGCGCGGCGACACGAATTTGAACCGTGCCTTCGGGTCGATCGACCGGCGAATCAGCCAGGCACTCGCGATCCGATCGACGAACACGCCTTGCCGTGTGACCCAGGTGCGACCGGGCTCGATCGTCTCGGTCGAGTCGGCCGCGTCGGCGTCGGCGGGCCCGGAGCCAGCGCTCTCGATCATGGCGTGGAGCTCCTCATCTGAAATGCCCTCGACGAACGACGCCTCGGCGATGATCGCCGTGCCGCCCTGGGCAACGATTTCCTCGCGCAGCCACTGAAAATCCTCCAGCGCCTCGTCGGTGTTGGGCAGGACGTAGACGGTGTTCTTGACCAGCGCGGCGCCGAGCCCCTTGAGGCGCCGGCGCACCTTGACGCGCATGTAGTCCGGCTTTGGCGGCAGCTGGTGAAGAAAGAGAAGCCATGCGGATGTGTCCCTCATTCGACACGTGGTGAGGGAGCGCGGCCGCCGCTGGCGGCGTCGCGAGCGCGAAGATACGTTAGAAGCTTCATTGATTCAATTGAATCACCGCGAGACGCAAATGCAACCCACCCCGGACTTATCCGCCGAGCGGGCGACTGAATGCCGTGCGCGCGTCTTGCTATCTATACACGACGCGGGATGAGGTGGACCGGTTCGCGGATGCCCTGCGTTCGATTGCCGTGAGCCCCACGTGAACGCAAATCGCCCGAGGATATCATGAGCATTTCAACGAGCAGCCGGATCACGCGCGCACTCGCCGCCGTTCTGAGCATGGGAATCGTCGTCGCGCCGACCGTCTCCGCGCAGCAGCCGTCGAATCAGTGGTCGGGCGCCGAGAGCGCGTTCGGACGCAAAGGTGTTCCGCAGCCGGCCGATGTGATGCGCTTCAATTTTCCGCGTAGCGACCTCACGGTTCGCATCGGCGACGTGACGCTCAAGCCGGCGTTGGCGCTCGGCAGCTGGGTCGCATTCTTGCCCACGGGACCCGGCAAGGCGCTGGCGATGGGCGACCTCGTGTTGCTCGACAACGAAGTCGGACCCGTGATGGCCGCGCTGCAGGCCGAAGGCATCGAGCAGACCGCGGTACACAACCACCTGCTTAGTGAGTCGCCGCACATCACCTACATGCATGTAATGGCCGAGGGTGATCCGGCGAAGATTGCCGCCGCCGTTCATGCCGCGCTGGCGAAGAGCGCGACACCGATCGGGGCCGCGCCGCCGGGCGGCGCACCCGCGGCCGAGTTGGACACGGGGGCAATCGCGAAGGCGCTGGGCGTGTCGGGACGGCTCAACGGAAACGTCTATCAGGTCAGCGTGCCGCGCAGCGAGACGATCATGGAGATGGGACACTCGCTGCCGCCGTCGATGGGAGTGGCGACGGCGATCAACTTTCAGCCGACCGGCGCCGGCAAGGCGGCGATCACCGGCGATTTCGTGCTGCGCGGGAGCGAGGTGAACCCGGTGATTCGGGCGTTCAAGAAAAACGGAATCGATGCGACCGCGCTCCACAGCCACCTGATCGACTCGGACCCCCAGCTCTACTTCATGCATTTTTGGGCGAACGACGACGCGCTCAAGTTGGCGCGCGGCCTTCGCGAAGCGCTCGACCAGACGAAGTCGAAGCCCTGAGCGCCGAATTAGCCGGGCTCGCTTACCGGCACTCGGGCGGTCTCCGGCGGATGGTACTTCGGATGTCGCGACGTCCAGCGGAATCGGAACGCGGTCGCGACGAGAATCACCGCGCCGCACGCCATGATCCCGACCTTCTCTCCGTCCCAGATGTCGACGTTGGAGTTGTCGAGATTCTGGTCGGTGAACACGCCGTGGATGATGAGGAGTGTCGCGAACACGTACGTCAAATAGTGCAGCGGCTTCCATCGCTGGCGTCCGATCTCGGCACGGTAAATCGACGTCACGACGGTGAACGCGAGCAGATACAGCGCGATCGCGCCGAGCATGTTGATCGTCGGCTGCTCGGGAGATTGCACGGGCCATAGAACATCGAACAAGCGGAAGCGCGGCTTTTCAATAAAGAGCAGCGGAATCGGGTGCAACACCGACAGGCCAAGCCCGACGTAGGCCGTCCAGTTGTGCAGTTTGAGAACGTTCATGCGGCGGTGCGGCCAGCGCTTCCACGTGTTGTAGCGGGCCCCCATGAGGAGGCCCAACAACACGTTGAAGCTCAACAGATAGACCGCGGCCAACCCGAGGTAGGTCGTGAAGTCCTTCGCGTCCATGCCGGGGCGATTAGTGGGCCGCGGCGGGCACTGCCAGCGCTTCTATCGCGCGGCGCAAGCTCGGGAAGATTCCCTCGATTTGCTCGACCGAGACCACGCCGATCGACAACCGGAACCAGCCGTGGTCGCCCTGTGCACCGAAGGCGTTGAACGGCACGCCGGCGAATCCGGCGGCGCGCAGCAAGTACTGGCGCACGTCGTCGTCGGTGTGGAGAACGGTTCCCTCGGGCGTCTGCATGCCGTGCAGCGCGAAGCGCGCGCTCACGTAGATCGCGCCCTGCGGCCGCACGCAATCCACCGGCAACCCGTCGTCGCGCATGGCGACCATTCCGTTGTAGACGGCATCGAGGCGGGCCGTCACGTCGGTCCGCATGGTGTCGATGAACCGGTCCACGGCTGCGTCATTGCCGAGGAACTTGGCGGTTGCGACCTGCTCGGGGCGCGGCGCCCACGCGCCGACGTGGCCGATGATGTCGTTCATCGGACGAATGATGTCCGGCGACGCGATCGCCCAACCCACACGCAGTCCGGTGGACGCGAACGCCTTGGAGATCGCGTCGACGGTAACGACGTACGGCGCGATCTCGGGTCGCAGGGAGACCGGGTCGACGTGCTCGAACCCCTGCGTGGTGAGCATCCAGTAGACCGCGTCGTACATCACGTAGAGAGGACGTTCGCGATCGCCGCGGCGCGCATTTTCCTCGAGCACGAGGTCGCAGACGTCGGAGAGCGTCGCGGCGTCGTACAGCGTGCCGGTCGGGTTGAGGGGCGAGTTGAGGGCCAGCAATCGCGCGCCGCGGACCACCGGGCGCAGCATCTTCGCCGTCGGCAGGAACCGCGTGCCGGCGTCGCACTCGATCATGACCGGCTCGGCGCCGACGATCGTGCAGTAGTAGTCGTTGTTCCACTGCGGCACCCCGAACACGACCTTGTCGCCGGCGTCGACGAGCGCGCGATAGACCGCATAGATCGCCGGGCGCGCGCCGGACGTGATGAGCACGGACTCCAGCGGGAAGTCGAGACCGAGGCGCTTCTTATAGAAGGCCCGTACGGCTTGGCGGAGGGACTCGAGCCCGATCGAGGGCGGGTAGGTCGATTCGCCGGCGCGCAGCGCGTCGACGACGCCGTCCTCGAGCTCGCGCGGAATCGGGAACTGTTTGGAGTTGAAGTCGCCGACCGTGAGGTCGAGGATCGGCCGCCCTTGTTTGACCAGTTCGCGGACTTCGCCCGCAATGCGGAGGATCGCCGACCCACGCAGGGTTTGGGCGAGAGTGGAGACGCGAGAAGGCATCTGGATAGCGCCGCCGGCGGTGTTAGGGTCTAGGAACTTCTGTCATGAAGCTGAGGGCGAGCCGCAAAATAGGGAAGTCCTCGACCGAAGCCGATACGATGTAACTTTCTGTTTTCCTCGCCTTCCCTTCGCAGGAGCGTACGCGGTGACGCCGTGGGTCCTTCGACTCATCGTTGCGAACATCATTGTCTTCTTCCTGGAGTACGTCGGCGGCGTCGGACGCCATCTGGCGTTTGTTCCGGCGGAGTTCCTCCAGTACCCCTGGACCGTCATCACGTACATGTTCGTGCACCAGGGGGTCATGCACATTCTGTTCAACATGATCTCGCTGTACTTCTTCGGCCCGCGGGTCGAAGAGCGGCTCGGCGCCCGCCGATTTCTGACCCTTTACTTCTTGAGCGGGATCGCGGGCGCCCTGTTGTCGGCGATCTTCGCGCCGAGAGTTGGGATCGTCGGCGCGTCCGGCGCGGTGTTCGGCGTGATGATCGCGTTCGCGCATTTCTGGCCGGATGTGCAGATCTACATCTTCGGCGTCTTGCCGCTCACGGCCCGGGTGGCCGTGATCCTCATGGCCCTCCTGGCGCTGTACAGCGGCGTTCAGGGATCGCGCACCGGCGTCGCCGACTTCGCGCACCTTGGCGGCTTCGTGGCCGGTTGGCTCTACGTGAAGTGGTTCGACATGAGCCTCGGCGCCAAACGCTTTCGAGCGAAGGCCAAGCCGACTGTCGCCAAGGACCAGCTGATCAACTGGAAGCGCGTCGACCCCAAATCCGTGCATGAAGTCAACCGCGACGAAGTGAACCGCATTCTCGACAAGATCAGCGCTAAGGGTCTCAACAGCCTGACCGCCGAGGAGCGGCTCTTCTTGTCCAACTTCGTGCCGCCGGATGACCGGGTCCCTCCACCGACGTAGCCTCAGTCGGCGCGGAGAGCGATCGCGGGATCGACGCGCGCGGCACGCCGCGCGGGAAGCGACGCCGCCACGAGGCTCGTCACGACGAGGATCAACGAGACGCCAATGAGCGTCAGCGGATCGTTCGGCGCGACGTTGAACAGGAGCTTCGTCATGAGCCGAGTCGAAAAGACGGCCACGACGAGTCCGACCGCCAGGCCGGCAACCGCCAGCCCCAGGCCGCGCCTTACGACGAGCCACCGCACTTCCGACATCTGTGCGCCGAGCGCCACTCGAATGCCCATTTCGCGCGTGCGACTGCGCGTGATGTGCGAGAGCACTCCGTAGACGCCGACCACGGCGAGCACGAGCCCGACGAGGGCGAACGCGAGCAGCATCGTCGTGAGAAAGCGGATCCGCGCAAGCGAAGCTACTCGGAGATCGTCCATCGGCTTCGCGTCGACCAGCGCGAGTGAGGGATCGAGGTCGTGCACCACGCCGCGCAACGACGCTGTCAGGTTCGTCGGGTTGCCGTCGGTACGAAGCAGCACGAAGGTCGAATAGGGCGGCTCCTGCGACGCGGCGTTGAACACTTCGATTCGAGGCGCGACGTCGAGCGCGTCGACGTGCTCGTTGGCCACGACGCCGATGATGGTGTACCAGGTCGACTTGTCCGTCGGCGCTTTCTCGAGCGCCATGCGCTGGCCAACCGGGTTCTGTCCGCGGAAATACGACCTGGCCAGCGCTTCGTTGATCAAGACCACCGGAGCACTGCCGACGCGATCGGTCTCGTCGAACATGCGCCCGCTGACCAGGCGACCTTTCATCGTCTTGAAGTACGAGGCGGTGAGCGTCCGGTGGGCGATCTCCGTCCCGTAGTCGTTGGCGGCGCGGCCGTAGGCGATGAAGTCGCTCGTGTAGGCGGGGCCCATGAACGGAATGCCGGTCGCGAGCGCTGCGTTCGTGACGCCTGGAATGGCGCGAGCACGAATCTCGAGCTGCGACATGAACGCCTGGACCTTCGTGACGGTGTCGTATGAACGGTTGAGTGAAATCTGCGCGGTGAGCACGCCGTTCGAATCAAAGCCCGGATCGACGTTGCGGATTTGCCAGAAGCTTCTCACGATGAGCCCAGCGGCGGCCGTCATCAACAATGCGAGTGCCACTTCGCCGACGACGAGCGCTTCGCCCCAGCGCTTCGCGCGCACTCCCTGCCCCGCGCCACGCCCGCCGTCCTTGAGCGAGTCGGCGGGATTGCGGCGTCGCATCCATAGGGCCGGAGCGACGCCGAAGATCAGACCACTCACGACGGTGATCGCCAACACGTAGCCGAGCACCGCGCCATCGATGCCGAATTCGTGCACGCGCAGCATTCCGTCCGGCTGAAGCCGCACGAGCGCGCGTGTACCAGCCCAACCGAGGAGCAATCCAACGACGCCGCCGACGAGGGACAACATCAAGCTCTCGGCGAGCGCCTGGCGAACGAGCCGCCCTCGTCCGGCGCCGAGTGCGAGACGCAGGGCCGCTTCGCGCTCCCTGCCCGCGGCTTGCACGAGCAGGAGGTTGCCGACGTTCGCGCAGGCAATGAGCAGCAAAAAGGCGACGGACGTCAGTAAGAGCAGCAGCGGGAGTCGCGTGTCGCCGACAAGAAAAGTTTGCAACGGCAGAATCAGCGCGCCCATGTACTTGTTCGTCGCCGGGTAATCGCGTTTCAGCCGCGCGACGACGCTTTGCAGCTGCGCGTCGGCCGATTCGACTGAGACGCCCGGCTTGAGCCGTGCGACTGCTCGGACCCAATGCGCCCGGCGGAAAGGGTCCGCACCGCGCGACTGGGGATCCCACGCGATGGACCGCCACATATCCGCATTGTCGTATGGAAACGCGAATGTCGGGGGCATGACACCGACGACCTGGTAGTCGCGTCCGTCCAAGGTGAGCGACTTTCCGATGATCGACGAGTCGCCACCGAAGCGCGTGCGCCAACTGCGATCGCTGAGAACGGCAACCGCCGCGGGGCGCCAGGTTTCATCGTCGGTGAAGGTGCGGCCGAGCTCCGCGTGCGCACCCATGACTGAAAAGAAATTCCCCATCGCGTACACGACCTGCATCGGCTGCGGATCGCCCCGGCCGGTGAGCGTCGAGGTGGCCAGGAAGGCCGAGTACGCCGTGACGTCCTGAAACGCGGGAACGCCCGCGCGCCAGTCGAGCACGTTGGCCGGCGCGGCATCCTGGAGGTGCCAATGCTTTTCCGGATTCTCCTCGGTGATCATCATGAGGCGATCCGGGTCGGGAAACGGCAGTGGCTGCAGCACCACGGCGTTCACGGCTGAAAAGATCGCGACGTTGGCGCCGATCCCCAACGCCAACGTGACGACGGCGGCGAGGCCGAGGGCGGGCGTCCGGCGGAGCGCGCGCAAGGCGAAGCGCGAATCGGACGCTGCGTCCTCGAGCCAGCGCAGGGGGCGCACATCACGGTGCTCTTCGCGCACGCGCTGCACGCCGCCGAAGTGCGCAAGCGCACGTCGGCGCGCTTCGTCCGGGCTCATCCCGAGCTTGATGTTCTTCTCGGTCTCGAGCTCGATGTGGAATCGGATCTCGTCGGCGAGGGATCGGTCAGCCGCCGACTGACGGGTCGCGCGAAGGCGAGCGCGGAGTGCGTGAAAGAAGCTCATCTATGGGTGGCGTCAGCGATATCGTCAGGACGATTTGAGGATCAGCTCGACCGCGCCCACATAGCGTCGCCAGTTGTCGGTTTCGGACCCGACCGCTCGGCGCCCGGACGACGTGAGCCGGTAATACTTGGCGCGCCGGTTGTTCTCGGTCGTGCGCCACTCGCTGTCGATCCATCCGCGCTGCTCGAGCCGTTGGAGGGCCGGATAGAGCGAGCCCTGGTTGACGTCGAGCACTCCGCGCGAGAACTGCTGGATTCGCGCGCTGATGCCCCACCCGTGCATGGGCTCGAGGTTCAGCGTCTTGAGGATGAGCAGGTCGAGCGTGCCGCGAAGCACGTCAGATTGGTCGGCCGCCACCGTCGGATCTCTTCTGTCGGGTTTCTACAGAGGATACGCGCGGTACTGTCGGAATTCAACAGGAGCGTGGCGGGCAGGCTCTGTTGATGGATCGAGACCCCGTTTCGCGGGCTGACGGAACTGCTCCGCCGCAGAGACGCAGAGGACGCGGAGGCGCGCAGAGGAGTGCCCGGGCGAATAGGCTCCGCTCGCAACGAGCCGGGATTTTTTTGGGAAGCCGCTCTGGGACTCCGTGCGTTCGCCTTTTGAGGCCCTCGTGAGGACGTTGCTCCCGGGGCGACAGTCCACCAAAAACATGGCTCGTTGCGCGACTGAGCCACTCGTTACGGCTGTCCTCTGCGCCCCTCTGCGACCTCTGCGTCTCTGCGGTGGATAGTTGCTGTTACGCCGCCCGAGCAACGCGAGACGGCCCGCCGGTGCGATGCACCGGCGGGCCGTTTACCGTTCGCCAATTAGAGTGCGGGCGCTAGTTACGGCGTCCCGGCGGGGTTCGCGAGCGCGACGCTCGCCTGACCCTTGGTCTCGATCACGAACACGGCGCGGCGATTGAGCTCGGCGCCCGGCTGGTCGCCCCACGCCTTCGGCGTGACGAGGCGGGTCTTGCCATAGCCGACGGTCTCGATCAGCGCGGGGGACATGCCCTGCGAAGCGAGGTAGTCAGCGACGGCCTTCGCGCGACGCTCCGAAAGAACGAGGTTGTAGCGGACGGAGCCCGCGGGATCCGCGAAGCCCTCGACGGTCACTTTCGAATTCGGATAGTACTGCTGTACGACGTGGGCGAAGCGCGTCAGCGACGGCTGGTCGTCCGAACGAATGGTCGCGTCGTTGAACGCGAAGTTCACCGGCATGTCGAAGTGCAAACCGTCTTGCATCGCCGTGATCTTGGCGTTGAAATCATTGCGCATCGACTGCAGGTCGGTCTTCAGCTGCTGCACGTCCCCCTGCACGAGCCCGAGCTGCTGGCGAAGGGCGCTGTCCGTCGACGCACGCTGCGACGCTTCAGCGTCGAGCGCGGCTTTCTGCTGAGCCGATGCCTGAGCGAGGGCGTCGGCGTTCTGCTGCTGGGCGCGCTTGAGGGCGCCGGTCGTGGCGCAACCGCTCAACAAGGCGATAGTTCCGACCCAAGCAAGTCCGGTGTGAAGGCGCATCTGCACGATCTCCTGTGGTATTGTTGGCAAACGGGTGACTCGCAGACGGCAATTCGCAAGAACCGGGCACTACATTGGTGACCACGGTCACAGCCGAAAACCATGTCCGTCCAGCGTTTAGCATTCTTAGAATAAAGCGTTGCACCGCGCAAGGCATTGGCGCCACGCAAACTCGGTGATCTTCCTCACCCCACGCGCGCGAGAGGCGCGGATGTGTGGCGCCCGTCACAAAAAACCCAACCCTCGCACCGCAAACGATGTCCAAAGGGCCGACCGCGAGCGCCGCGACGCTCGCCGCGATCCACCCGCCTTCCCTCCATCGGCCGAGAATGGATGCAAAGCCGCCAGCTCTGGCAGTCGTTTCGCCGTGACCTGACCGTCGCGCTGCGCCAAGCTCGCAAGGACCGGACGATCACCGTCGTCGCGTTGGCCACGTTCGCACTCGGCATCGGCGCGAATGCCGCGATGTTCAGCGTCGTGCGAAGCGTCTTGCTCCGCCCTTTGCCGTACGCGCAGCCCGAGCGTCTCGCCGCGATCTGGCCGACGCGCACCATCTCGAACGCTGAGTTGCTGTACATGCAGCGGCAAGCGAAGGCGTTCGAGTCGGTGGCCGCGTTCAGCCCTGGGTGGGGAATCGCGATGACCGGCGCTGGCGAACCGCGACAACTCGACGCCGCGCGCGTGTCGACGAACTTCTTCGACGTGCTGGGCGTTCGCCCGTTGCTCGGGCGAGGATTCGCGTCGGAGGAATCGTCGAGTGGCCGATGGAACGTCGCCGTGTTGAGCCACGCCCTCTGGCTCTCGCAGTTCGGCGGTGACAGCGCGGTGTTGGGCCGGGTCGTCGACATGGATGGCCAGCCGGTCCGAATCGTCGGCGTGATGCCGGCAAATTTCGAGATGTTTCAAGCGAGCGTCGACGCGTGGCTCCCGCTGCAGATCGACCCAGCGTCGCCGTTCTACACGGGCGCGACCGCGTTGGGTTTCGGCAGGCTGCGCCGAGGTGCCACGACGTCGCAGGCGACGCGTGAGTTCGCGACGTTGGCGCCGCGGATGCGCGTCGCGTTCAACTACACTGACGACTATGCGCGCGGCGCCACGGTGGTCGACTTGCACGAGAGCCTCGTCGGCGGCGTCCGGCGCACGATCTTGGTGTTGTACGCCGCCGTGGCGATTCTCGGCTTGATCGCCGTCGTCAACGTCGGGAATCTGCTCCTCGCCCACGCGGCAGGCCGGCGCCGCGAGATGGCGGTGCGCCGCGCGCTCGGCGCGGCGAAATCGGCGATCGTGCGCCAATTGTTGGTGCAGAGCGTGGTGCTCGCCGTTGCCGGCGGCGTCATCGGGGCAACGGTTGGCGTCGTGGGCACACAGGCGTTGCGGACATTTCTCGCCACCTCGCTGCCGCGCATGGGCGAGATTCACCTAGACCTCGTCGTCGCCGCCGCGACGGCCATCGCCACGGTGATCGCCGGCATCACGTTCGGCATCGGGCCCGCGCTCGTCGCGTCGGGCGTCGATCCGGACGGCGTACTTCGGGCCAGCGCTCTGGACGCGGGCGGTAATCGCGCCGCGCGAATCCGACAGACATTGGTCGTGGTGCAAGTTTCGCTCGCCACGGTGCTCGTCGTGGCAGCGTCGCTCATGGTGGTGTCACTGTGGCGACTCGGACGCGTGGATCTTGGATTCGACCCCAGTCGCGTCGCCACCATGCTGATTCAGCCCTCGAGCGGGCAGGTGCGAGCAGCCGACGCAACGAACTATTTCGACGAGCTCGCGCGCCGCATCGCGGCGCTCCCGGACGTCGAACGGGTCGGTGCAGCCCAACATCTGCCGCTGAGCGGGTTCAATTGGTTGGCCGATCTTGAAATCGAGGGTCAGCCGATCGCCCCGACGTCGGCGCATCCGCGCGTCATTTGGCGATCGGTGATCGGCGACTACTTCGGCGCCATGCGGATTCCACTCGTGCGCGGGCGTCTTTTCCTGCCGGCCGACACGCGCAACGGCCCAGCGGTGGTCGTCGTGAACGCAGCGATGGCGCGGCGCTATTGGCCCGGGCGCGACCCTATCGGCGAGCGGATCAAGCTCGGCAACGGCTCGCGCGGCGAGTGGGCGACCATCGTCGGCATCGTCGGCGACGTGCGCTCGCAGTCAGCCGACTCACCGGCTCCGGCGGAAGCGTATCGGCCGAACGCCCAACAACCGCTCGTCTTCATGCACTACGTGATCCGAACGCGAGGCAATCCGCTCGGCGCCATGGCACGGGTGCGCGCCGCCGTTCGCTCGCTCGACCAAACGGTGCCAATCGCGCAGGTGCGTTCGCTCGAGGAGATCGCCTCGACGTCGTCGGTCACGCGCCGCACGATCGCCCGTCTGCTCGCCGGCTTTGCCGGACTTGGCCTGTTCCTCGGCGCGGTCGGGATTTACGGGGTCATCGCCTACAGCGTGCGACGACGCACTCGAGAGCTGGGGATTCGCTCCGCTCTCGGCGCGGTTGAATCACGTCTCACGGCGATGGTGCTCGGCGAGGGCCTGCGAATGTCGTCGGCCGGAATCGCTCTTGGCGTCGTACTGGCGGCGCTGGCGACTCGCCCGATGCGCGCGCTGCTGTTCGGCGTCACGGCGCTCGACCCGCTGGTCTACGTGGGCGTCGCGCTCACGCTCGCCGGCGTCGCCATCGCGGCGTCGCTGGCGCCGGCACGGCGAGCCGCACGCGTCGACCCGATCATCGCCCTTCGCTCGGAATGAACGTCCGGCAGGTCACGACTTCGCCGAGGCGAGATACTGCGCGTATCCCGCTTCGATACTCGCGACCTGCCGCGCCTGAAAGCGCCAGAGAAGCACCGAACTCACAAGTGCGAGGACGCCCAGAACGATCATGGCGACGATGAAGATGAGGGCGCAGCCGAGCAGAATCCCGAGGACCGCCAGGCGACGCAGGTCCCGATAGGGTGCCAGTAGTCGCTGCTTGGCCGCATACAGGACGTCAGGGTCGTAAGAGCCGGCAGCTTTCAGGGCTGCCCCGACGGCGAGTGAATCGATCGCGCTGAACGGATTGCGTCTTCTCCCCACTGGCGGCGTCTCGGCCACGCTGGCTCCCTGAGTTCGCGGACTCTCCCTCGTTTGCATTGCGTAGCGGAACGCTCAAAGGCGCCAAACGCGGGAAGCCGCCATTCGTGCTCGCGAGCTTCGGGTGCCCTTCGTAGCTTCACGGCTGTCCTCTCGTCCGACGGGGGCGATGGAACTTCAGGAGCAGCTGCAGGCCGCATTGGGGGGCGCGTACACCGTGCAGCGGGAGCTGACGCGCGGCGGCATGTCGCGCGTCTTCCTGGCGACCGAAACGGCCCTCGATCGCGCCGTCGTGATCAAGGTGATCTCGCCAGAGTTGGCTGCCGGCGTGTCGGCGAGCCGCTTTGCGCGCGAAATCCGCGTCGCTGCTTCGTTGCAGCAGGCGAACATCGTTCCCTTGCTCTCCGCCGGAGAATCATCGGGGCTTCCCTACTACACGATGCCGTTCGTCGCCGGCCTGTCGCTGCGCGACCGGCTCAACAAGGTCGGCTCGCTCGCGATCCCCGAAGCACTGAGCGTCCTTCGGGACGTCGCACGCGCGCTGGCCTACGCGCACGAGCGCGGCGTCGTGCACCGCGACATCAAGCCTGACAACGTGCTCCTGTCGGGAGGCGCGGCCGTCGTCACGGATTTCGGGATCGCCAAAGCGCTCACCGCGGCACGTACCGGAGCGCACGACACGACGATCACTCAAGTGGGATCGGGAGTGGGTACCCCGGCCTACATGGCGCCAGAGCAGGCGGCCGGCGATCCGAACCTCGATCATCGCGCCGACGTGTACGCGTTCGGTTGTTTGGCGTACGAGCTGCTCGCCGGCGAGACGCCGTTTCACGGCCGGCCGATGCACCAGATGATGACGGCGCACTTTGCCGAGCCGGCGCCGGCGGTGAACGCGCGGCGCGGCGACACGCCTCGGGGTCTCGCGAGCCTCGTCGCGCAATGTTTGGAAAAAGACCCCGCCAATCGGCCGCAGTCCGGCGCGGAGCTTGTGTTGCGCCTCGAGGATGTCACGACGACGCCCGCGGCTCCGGTCAGCGCAAGCGTGCCGAAGATCGGGCGTCGCTCAATCGTGGCCGCTGGGGCGGGCGGCGCGCTTGCCTTGATCGCCATCGCGGCATTTGCGGCTTCCCGCATGCGCGGGACTACGAACGACGCGGGCTCGGCGCAAACGCTGGCCGTCCTTCCGTTCACGAACATCGGCGGCGACTCGGCGCAGGAATACTTCGCCGATGGTTTGACGGACGAAGTGGCGACGGCGCTCGGCAAGGTGTCGGGGATTCAGATTGCCGCTCGGTCGTCCGCCTACCGGTACAAGGGCATTCGCGACGTCGACGTCCAACAGGTTGGCCACGCTCTCGGCGCGGGCTACATCGTACAGGGCACCGTTCGCCGCGAGGGTGACAGCATTCGCGTCGCGACACAGGTGACGCGGTCGGGCGACAAGAAGGAGGTCTGGGAGGACACGAAGACAGGCGATGCACACAATGTCTTCGCGCTCGAAGACGCGGTGATCAAGTCGATCAAGGCCGGACTCGCGTCGCGACTCGGATCGAACCTGGCGACCGGCGGGAGCGTCGCGGCGGTGTCGCAGGCCGGCGGCAGCCAAGGGACTTCCAACGCGGAGGCACACAACGCCTACATGCGCGCCCGCTTTTTCGTGCTGACGCGCCGATCGGTGGCCGAAGCAGTGAACCTTTTTCAGAAGGCGATCGACGGGGATTCAAGCTATGCGCGCGCCTACGCGGGCTTGGCCGAGACCCTCGAATACCTGCCCTACTACAACGGCGCCGCAGCGGCAGATCTCCGCCCGCGCGTCGAGGCGGCGGCCAGGCGCGCACTCGCGCTCGACAGCACGCAATCTCAGGCTCACGTGGCGCTCGCCATGATGCACGCGCACGCGTGGGAGTGGGATGCCGCCGGCGACGAATTTCGGCGGGCGCTCGCTCTCGATCCGACGGACGCCTCGGCCCACACCCAGTACGCGAGATATCTCATCTCGGTCGGCCGGCCCCAGGATGCGCTCACGCAGCTGCGCACCGCGCAACAGCTCGACCCGGTGTCCGGCGTCGCGCCCGCATGGATGATTGACGCCCAGCTTCTGTTGGGTCGCGTCGACGAGGCGATCGCGCAGGGCAAGGCGACGTACGAGATCGATTCGACTCTGGTGCCCTCGATCGAACTGTCCGCGCTGGCATACGCCGCGGCGAAGCGCTACGACGAGGCGATCCGGCGAGAACGCCATTTTCGAGCATTCGCTCCGCCGATGTCGGCCAACCTCGCTTTCGTGCTGGGCCAAGCGGGCATGCGCGATTCAGCGTTGGCCATGGCTCGCGAGTTGGAGGCACGTCCCAGAACGGGTTCGAGCGAGATCGTCATCGCGTACGCCTACCTCGGGATCAAGGATACCGCGCGAGCGCTCGACGGCCTCGAGCGCTCGACGGCCCTCCGCGGGATCTGGCCCTCGTATATGTCGCTGTGCTCTTTCCAATACGATCCGTTGCGCTCGAGTCCTCGATTCGCGGCGCTCGTTCGCCGCGTGGGACTCGACGAGCGGAAATTCACATCACCGCAAGCATGCAGGGTCCCGCCCAGCTGAACATCTGAGCGCCGAAGGGCACAACGGCTGCCAACCGTCAGCCTCTTGCGTCGATCTTCACGCCTTCTCGAAACGCCGGGAGGGCCGTCAGGTCGACGTTTTGCATCCCTCCGAGGTGCAGCTCGCGGAGCTTCGGAAGTCTCGTCAGCGCTCCGACTCCCACATTGGTAATTCCAGGAATCGCGGCCAGATCGATCGACTCGAGTGACTCGATCTCCGAGAGGTATCGCGGCGTGAGATCCGTCGCGCGCGTGTAGCTCGCGAAATACTTCTTGAGATGTGGAAGATTGGTGATGTGCGACGTCGCCGTGTCACCCGTGTCGCGGCAGTACATGAGGACCAACGACTCGAGCTCCGTGCAACGCCCGATGTGGCGATAGCCGTCGTCCGGCACGTCCATCGGCATGAGCTCGCGGAGCGCCGGGAACCGCGGCAGCGCGGAGAGCCCGGCGTCGTCGACGTTCTTGCAACTCACCGACAGCGACCGAAGTGTCGGAATGTCGGCCAACGCGGAAAAGCCGCGCGAACGCAGGTTGTGACAGCGGCGGCCCCAGATATACTCGATTGACCGCGACCGGCTCAGCGCGACGAAGCCGTCGTCTCCCGCGTCGGTGTCTTGGCACATGAGAAAGCGCAGCCGCGGCATGCGAGCGATGTACGACATGGAGTCGTCTTTCGCATCGAAGGCCAGGAATCCGAGATTCGGCAACGACACGAGCGGTTCGAGCCCGGCTGACGTGATGGCGAGATGGCTGTCGTCGACATTCAGACCAAAGAGTCCGTCCAAACCGGCCAGGGAGGCGAGACCGCGATCCGTGAAGGTTCCGCGGAGAAAGAGCATGTTCGGCGCCGCGTCGGCCGACGTCAGCCCGAGGACGACCTCACCGTCCTGCCACGTCTTGAACACGGGATATTCGTGAAGGGCGCGAATCCCTTCGTCGGTCACGTGATCGCCGCTTCTGAAATGCGTGAGCGTCTCCTTGCCGGCGAGCGCGCGAAGCGCGCCGTCACCCGTCGGCGTCCACGCGAGGTCGACGCGCTCGAGCCGCTCGTTCTTCGCGAGTTGCTTGGCGCCCGCGTCGGTCACGGCCGTTCGCCACAAGCCGACCTTCTCGAGATTCGGAAGTTTCGAGATCACCTCCATCGCGTGATCGGTGATCGGACACCCGCCGAGGTCGAGCTCGCGCAACTCGCTCATGCGCGCGAGATGCGCGACGCCGGCGTCGGTGAGCTGTTTCGACCCGCCGAGTTTGAGAACGGTGACGTGCTCGAGGCGCGAGACGCGCTCGAGAACATCGTCGGTCATCTGGCCGTTCGCGTCGAGCCCGGGCAATCCGCGGCTCTTGACCGTCGCGATGGCGACGTCCCAATCGCGGGTCCGTTCGAGCGGCGGCGGCAGCTCTTCGTTGGGCTTCGAGAGTACGTGGAAGGGCGCGGCCGCTTTTGGATGGGAGTCGGCGGCGTGATCGATCGTGTACTCGATCAGCCCGATCCACGTCGTGAATCCATTGTCGCGCGCGATGAGCCAGCGCGCGTCGTCGAGCGTTATCGGAACGTCGGCGCCTTCGACGACGGGCGGCCGTCCGAGGTCGAGCTGCACGTACCGCCGCATCGCCTCCCACGACCGACGATGCCACGTGTCGGCCCAATGCCGCTCCATCGCCTCGGGCGCGCCGGTGCGATAGGCGTCGAGGAGATTGGCGGCCATGCGATGCCAGCGTTCGACGGCGGATCGAGCCGGCGGAGTCGACGCGCGCCGCAGCATCGCCGCAAGCTCGAACATCCCGAGACGCTCGGCTCTGTCCGCGGCGGTCATGCCGTCTTCGTTGGCAGGTGACGGATCGGCGCCGTTCGCGATCAGCAGCGTCGCGATGGCCGTCGCGCGCGACTCGTCGTCCGGCGGAAGCCACATCAGCGGTGTGTGGCCGCCGCCCGGCGCCCGGGCCCGATCGGGATCCTCGGCCAACAGCTCGCGAAGCCGTTCGGTCTTGCCGGCGTAGGTCAACTCCCAGACGTCGCGACTGTACCTGCTCAAGAGATCGATCATCTCCTGGTGCTGCGAGTACACGGCGGCGCCCAGCGGCGTGTTGCTCCAGTTGGATTCGACCGGGTCGATCTCGGCGCCGCGCGCGATCAGCAGACGCGCCACGTCGAGCGAGTTCGCGTACGCGGCGTGGTGCAGCGCGCGCTCTTTTTCTTTGTTCTCGACGTCGGGCGACACGCCGAGGTCGAGGAGGAGCACCGCGACGTCGGCGCGGTTTCGCGTCGCGGCCGCGGCGAGTGGTTCGGGTGCGCGACGCAACTCCGGAGCTCGGTCGAGCTGAGCGCGAACCGCCTCCCGATCCAACCGCATCGCCGCCGCCACGAGCGCCTCGACGGGCGAGAGACGCACCTCGGTGCGCGGCGCGCCGTAGCGCACGAGGAGCTCGGCCATCTCGGTCTGACCGCGGCGCACGGCTTCCTCGTACAGAGTGCCTTGCGGAAGCGTCTTGGCCGCGGCCGGCGCGGCGTTGGGATTCGCTCCGTGCGAAAGGCACCACGCCGCCAGCTCGAGATCGTCGTTCTTCTCGGCGATCCACAGATGCCAGCGCGCGCCGGAGCCATATCCGCCCTGCGCGAGCATCATCCACTCGGGATCGTCCCAATCGGCGGCGCGGCCGCGCCGAAGGGAGTACTCGTGCATCAGCTTCAGGTACCACAACACGTTTCCGTGAAAATGGATGTTGTAGACGACCTGTCCGTTGTAGTTGCCGGGCGACGACGCGAACTCGGCGCCGTGGTCCATGAGCAGGCGCACGAGCTCGTCGCGTCTCGAGTGCGGCGGGCGGTCCTCCTCGCCTTCTCCGATCGCACCGACGAGCGGCGTGTAGCGGCTGTCGCCCGCCATGAAGTACTCGTTCGGGTCCGCGCCGTTGTCGAGCAGCGCGCGGGCGATTGCCACCGCGTTTTCGTCGACGGTGGCGAGCGGCAGGCGTGTGAAGCACAGATAGAGAAGCGGCGTCCAACCTTTCGGGCCCCAGTCCTTCAGCAGAAGGTCGCGGCTGCGCCCCGCCCCGCTGCGCCGCGTTCCCTCCGGCACGTCGCGCAGGCGCGCGAGCTCCGGCCGCTGGTCCAAGTCACGCCGGACCCCCGCGAGGTCGCCGCAGACCACCTTCGTATAGAAACTTGCATGCGCGATCTCGGGGTACCGCGCGAGCAGACGCAGCGCGGTACCGCGGGCCCGCACATGGTCCGGCCCGCCGCGCACGTGATGGTCCGGACATGCGTTGTCGAGGAACCGGGCGACCAGCTCGTCGGTGACGGCATCGGGTGGGCCGACGCCGGCGAAATGTTCTTTGAGCGCGGTCCAACCCGGAAATCCGAGCTCGCGCGCAAGCGCGTGCTGGATGGTGCGCAGCGTTGGAGTGGTCGAGACGTTGGGCAACGCGTTCGCAAGTCGCGCGCGTGCGTCGTCGACGTCGTCACGAAGCGCCCTGAGCCAGCGCTTCGCCTCCCTCTTGAGGCTCTCGAGGGAGTCCGTGGGCGCAATACGCCTGGACATGATCCTCCTCCCGTAGACGCCTGAAGTCCGCTGAGTACAGGCCGGAAGAAGGTTCGAGCGATGAGCGAACGAACCAGTTGGGTGGGATTGCTCCCTTGCCGCGGACAGGAGGCGCCCCAGCGCGCGCTGACCGAAGACTGCCGCGATCGAGCAACCGTGTCAATCGCGACGTCGCTGTTGGAGCGGTGGTAGATTCGTCGCGTCGGCTCTCATGGCCGAGCCGGGCGACTCCCTACCGCACAGAGCGTCTCGTGAGATATCGATCAGTCGTCATCGTCGCCGCCGGGTTGACAGCCGCCCAGGCGTCATACGCGCAGCAGCGTATCGACCACGCCGAGCATCATCAGTTCGTGATCGACAACTTCAAGACGGAAAGCGGCGTGGTGCTGCCGAAAGCGATCGTGGTGTACGGCACTTATGGCCACCTGAACGCCGCGCACGACAACGCGATCCTGCTCCCGTCGCATTACATGGCGACCCACCACGGCTACGAATGGCTCATCGGGCCCGGGCGTGCCCTCGATACGGCGACGATGTTCCTCGTCGCCACGGAGCTCTTCGGCAACGGACACTCGTCGTCGCCGAGCAACACGCCGGAGCCGTACCACGGGCCGCGGTTTCCGGTGACGACCATTCGCGACAACGTCGAAGCGGTCCACCGGCTGCTGGTGGACGATCTCAAGATCACGCATCTCCGCGCGGTCATCGGTTTTTCGATGGGCGCCGAGCAGGCGTTTCAGTGGGCGGTGAGCTATCCCGATTTCGCCGATCGGATCGTCGCAACGTCGGGCACGGCAAAGGCGTACGGGCATGGCGTCGTGCGTCTCGAGGGCCAGATCGCCGCGCTCACCACCGATCCGACGTTCAACAATGGCGACTACACCACGCCGCCGAAGAAGGGCATGGAGGCCTTCGGTATGGTGTGGGCCGGATGGCTCTATTCGCAGGAGTGGTGGCGGCGCGAGCTTTGGAAAACTGTCGCGAAACCAGGCACGACGTTCGACCAGTACGTGAACACGTTTCGGACCGATTTTCTTTCGAGCGCCGACGCGAACGACGTGATTCTTCAGGCGCGCACGTGGCAGCGGCACGACGTGGGAACGACACCCGGGTTCAACGGCGACGTGGAGCGCGCGCTCCGGTCGATCAAGGTGCCGCTGTTGTACATGCCCTCGGAAACGGACCTGTATTTCCCGTTGACCGACGCTCGCTACGAGCAGCAGTTCATCGCGAAGGTCCAGTTCACTCCGATTCCGTCGTTGTGGGGGCATCCCGCCGGTGCCGGGGCAAGCCCGGCGGATCGCGACTTCCTCAACACGACGATCGGCAAATTCCTCGGCGGCCCCTGAGCGTGCGGTGCCCTCGCTACGAAGCGCTGACGACCAGCGGCCGAGCTTCCGAGAGCGTTTTTCCTTCGATTCGTTCGGCCTGAATCGACTGGTAGACGAGTAGCAACACGGCGCCCACCGCGACGATCTTCTGCGCGGTCACTTGCACGACGAGCCCGATCGGGGTCGAAGAACGCGGCCCCCAGTCGAGCACGACGACATAGGCGACGAGCAGCGCGACCATCGTGATCCAGCCGATGCCGACGCGAGGCGGCGCGTCGTCGGTGCGGCTCGCGGCCAGCCCGAGAAACAGCGGCACGGCGGGAAACGCTCGGAACGCCAGTTTCGTGAACAGCACGTGAATGGACAGCGCCCGGTTCTCCGGAGTCGCCGCCACGCCGATGAAGCACACGCAGACGAAGACGCCGACGAGGACCGCGACGCGAATCGGGAGAACCGCGCGAGACGTTCGGCCGTAGACCCGGGCGAGTCCGGCGAGGATCGCCGCCATTCCGACAACCAACACGACCAGGCTGACCACGAACAGCCACGCGCCCACCGGATTGGGCCGACCACTCCACGTCGTGGTGGCGCCGAGGTCGCTGAAGAAATTGTGAAAGAACTGGTAGCCCGATGTCGTATGGTCCCGATACGTGCCGCCGGGATAGACCAACATCGCGACGACGGCGCCGATCGCGGCGAACGCCGCGGCGCGCCGGCCCCAAATGAACAAGCGGCGGTCAGTCTGCACGAACGCAGCGCTGGTAGGACGCGGGGGTGATGCCGAGGTAGCGCTTGAACTGTGTCGTGAGATGGCTCTGATCGGCGAACCCGGTCACCGCCGCGACGAACGAACAGGGAAGCCCGTTGGCCAAAAGCTTCGTCGCGTGCCTGATTCGCGTCTGCACGAGGTATTGATGCGGTGAAAGGCCGACCGAGCGCGTGAACACGCGCACAAGATGAAAGGGGGATACCCCGGTTCGTAAGGAGAGAGCCCTGAGCGACGTCTGGTCGTTGTCGCCGTAGCAGTCCTCGAGAAGCTCCCGTGCGATGTGGACGACGCGCGGCTCGGCCGCTCGATCGTTCGGCTTCGAAACCACTCCCCGCCGGTGTCGATCCACGAGTCGTCCGACGGCCGTCGTCAGCGCCTCCTCGGACGCCGCCAAAGCGGCCCGATCCCCGATCACCGCGCGCTCGAGACGCCGCAGCTGCGACGCAACCAGGACGTCGAGCACGACCGGCGACTCGAGGTCCACGTTGTCACACTGGTCGTCACAGCCGGCGACGACTTCCCTCGGGACGTGGGCGGCGACGTACTCGAGCACGCCGGCTCCCGGCGCGACCGACCCGGTATGCACTTCCCCCGGCGGGATGACGACGATGTCGCCGTGGCGCGCAAGGTGAATGGTTCCACGGTACCAGAGGGTTCCCGCACCGCGCAGCACGAGGCCGATCGTGAAGAACTCGTGTGTGTGCTTTGGGAACGTCTGCGCGCGATACGACGACCGCATCAGCTCGACGGCGGTTCCGCTCGCCATGCGCACCGCGGCGAGCTCGGCGCGATCCCGCGGCGACGCCGCGGCTTCGTCGGGCGTGCGTTCGCTCATCGGTAGGGGCGGTTGCCTCACGTCAAGAATCCACAAGACACGACAGCACAGTCTTCTCTAATTCCAGATACTCGCGCAGTCGCGAGTGACGACATCGTATTCGACTGAGGAATCCCATGAAGTCGAACCCTGTTCCTGCCGAGCGTGGCGGCCACGCGCGTCGCCGCTCGGTCCGAAACGTTCGCCTCGCGCTCGCGTCCATGCTCGGCGTCCTCGGCGGATTCACCGCATGCACCCGAAACACGACGTCGACCTCGGCGTCGGGCCTGGTCGATCCTGCGCTGGCCGCTCGCGGAAAGGTGATCTTCCGATATGAGACGTTCGGCAACGAGACGTTTTGGACGGATTCGCTGCACATGCAGCAAGTGATCCAGAGCAGCGTCGACCCGACGACCGCTCTGTCCGTCGGGCTCAAGGTCGATACCGATTCCTTGCCGCCGGCCGTCGTGCAAGGAATCAAGAACGGCACGATCGACCTCAAGAGTCCGGCGACGACCGTCGCGCTCTTGAAGCTGAACGCGGTCGTGGGCGTGCGTGGAAAGGTGACGACCGTGAACGGCCGCGACGAATTGACGCGCGTCGGCATCACGTGCGCGCTCTGTCACTCCACCGTCGACAACTCGTTCGCGCCGGGAATCGGCAAACGGCTCGACGGCTACCCCAACCATGATCTGAATCCGGGCGCCATCATCGCGCTGTCGCCGGCCGTGACCGCCGCGCAAAAGGCGGTCTACAATTCGTGGGGGCCGGGCAAATACGACGCGCGTTACAACCTCGACGGCAAGAACGGGCCGTCGGTGCTCCCACCGGCGTACGGGCTGCTGGGTGTCCAGAGCATCACGTACACGGGCGACGGACACGAGATCTCATATTGGAATCGCTACGTCGCGGTCACGCAGATGCACGGACACGGAAGCTTCTCCGAATCGAGACTCACGCCGCCCGTGAACGTGCAGAATCCGCCCGACTCCGTGTCGGCGTTGCTCCCGGCGCTCCAGGAGTACCAGTTGAGTTTGTCCAAGCCGGTGCCGCCTCCGGGATCGTACGACGCGGCGGCCGCCGCTCGCGGCGAAGCGGTGTTTCGCGGCGCCGGCACGTGCGCGAGGTGCCACGCGGGAGCGACGTTCACCGACGCGCCGGGCAAACTCCATTCACCGTCGGAGGTCGTGAGCGAACCGGAACCGAACGGCGCACCAAGCCTCGCGTCGCGGAGCGCGACGAAACAGTACCGAACGACTCCGTTGCGCGGACTGTTGCAGCACGCACCGTACTTTCACAACGGCGTCGCGCCGACGCTGGAGGCGGTGGTCGAGCTCTACGACTCGAAGAAAGGCTTGCACCTCACCCCCGAACAGAAGTCGGACTTGGTGCAGTACCTGAAGACGCTGTAGCGCGCGAACGGCGCTAGCGCGCGCGCGCGAATCACCATCGTTCGAGCTGTCGCCTGTGTCGCAGCAGGTGACAGATCGCATGCTCGAGCAGCATCTCCGGATCGTACACCGGGCCCCATCGAACGGTGAACGTCAGTGCGCGAATGTCGTCCTCGCGCGCGTTACGCAGCGGCTCCACGGTCGATTCCGTGAACGTGATCCCCTCGGCCAGCAGGCGGCGCACGTCTCGCGGTGAGACGATGAGCGCGGGCTCGACCTGATAGTACTCGATGAAGTCCACGCCGCGCGCTTTGCGAATGTAGTGGGCGTAGCGGTGCGACGCGCCGCAGACGTGCGCGCACATGATGCGCGGCGACCTGGTGGTGGCGGAATTCTCCGGCCGCTCGCCGTCGAAGCGCGACGCGTCGAACCAGTCGGTCACGCGGCAGAAGTCCTCGGCGGCCCGGGCGTATTCGTCCATCAACGCCCCGAACATCCCGGAGCGCCCCGGGTGCTGAATGAATGTGGTCGGCATCGGGCCAATGTAATGCCGAACGGCTGACCTCGTTCGGCGCCGCCGTTGAGCTCGAAGCGCCCCGCCCGAGCTGTGACACGATCTTGCAGAGATAGGCGGTCGATGGATCGCCTATGCAATCCGACCCGAGGGCGCAACGCGAGGGTCCGAAACGTGAATCGGCAGGCGGGGCGGCACGGCGCACGAGTCCACTACGTCGACGCGGTTCGGGTCTGGGCAATCGCCTTGGTCTTCGTCGTTCACGTCGCCGAGGTGTTCAATCCGTGGGACGAATGGCATATCCAGAACGCCGAGCGGAGCCGACTAATCGGGGAGCTCGCTCTCATCCCGGCGCCCTGGGTCATGCCGATCATCATGCTGCTCGCCGGCGTGAGCGCCTGGTACTCGCTGCACCGTCGGGACAACCGGGCGTATTTTCGCGATCGCGTAGTCCGCGTGCTCCTTCCGCTGATCATCGGAACGCTCACGCTGGTTCCCCCTCAGGTCTATCTCGAGCGGCGGTTCCGCGGCCAGTTCAGCGGATCGTTCTTCGCGTTCTACCCTCGCTTCTTCGACGGCATCTATCCGAGGGGCAATTTCTCCTGGCATCACCTTTGGTTTCTGGCGCATTTGTTCCTGTACTCGCTGCTCGCGCTTCCACTCTTTCGGTACTGGATGCGAAACGGCAGCGGGCGAACGATACGTTGGGCGGCGAAGGTGTCGGGGCATCGCGGCGGAATTCTGTGGCTCGCGGTCCCGCTCATTCTCGAGCGCAACCTGCTCTGGGGTTTGTTCCCGGAGCGTCACATGCTGGCGAGCGACTGGTCGAATCACGCGCTCCTGTTCGTGGCGTACATCTACGGCTTCGTCCTCGCGGGCACGCCGTGGCTCGGGCGGGCGATCGACGCCCAATGGCCGCGCGCGTTCGCCGCCGCGGCGTTGGGAACGGCCTGTCTCTCGGTGGGAGCATGGACCGGGGTCGTCCCCGCGCGAATTCCGCCGCCATACTCGCTGGCGTACCTCGCATTCTGGACGCTCTACTCGATGGTCGCGTGGGCGTGGATGGTCGCCGTGCTCGGGGCGGCACGACGGTGGCTGGATCGCGACAGCGTGGTCGTTCGTTACGGGCGGCGAACGGGCTACACGGTGTACATCGTCCACCAGCCGATCATCGTCGCCGTCGCTTTTCTCGTCGTGCAGACCAACGCGCCGGTCGCCGTGAAGTTCACCGAGATCTTCGTGATCTCCGGCATCGCGACGTTTCTGTCGGCCGAGCTGGTGAGCCGTTTCGCCGGGCCGGCGTTCGTCGCGTTGTCCGGCGTGGCGCACGCCGCCTTGCAAGACGCACACGCGGAACACGGTCACGCGGACTGACTCGAGATTCGACGGCCCAGCCGCAATGAGCTTCCTGTTCCCGCGCGTCAACAACGCCAAGTCGACGGAGCTGATCGAGCTGAACCTTCACGAGGTGAACCAGCTGTTCAACTCGATGGACCCGTCGCCGTTCCCCGAGCGCGACCTCGACCAGGACGCCGACGAGTATATCGTGAGTTGGGCGCGAGAGTATCCGATGGACTCGCCGCTCGCCCTCCGCGTCCACCTCGAGCACTGGCCGGCGACCGACCCGACCCCCCTCGTCACGGACGCGATCCACCACTACTACGAGTATCGCGCAGGCATCGCCGATCTCGAATTCAAGCGAATCATTCGCGAGGGTCGCGTGGCGCTCGTGACCGGGCTCGTGTTCCTGGCCACCTGCATGCTGATCAGACACTTTGTCCCGGAAAGCGCCGGCGATTGGGCCGGGTATGTGCGCGAGAGTCTCACCATCGCCGGCTGGGTGGCGATGTGGCGGCCGATGGAGATGTACCTCTACGAATGGTGGCCCGTACTGCGGCGTGCCCGCGTCTTTCGAAAGCTGAGCGCGATGCCGGTCGAAGTGATTGGAGCGTCCAAGCTCGCGCTCGAAGGCCCGCGCCCCCGCCCCAGCCCCCGCGCCGGTTAGCCGTCAGTCGAGTCTGACTGTCGGTGACTGCGACGATATCTCGGGCTCGGCCACCACCGCGGCGCCGCCGCGCGCGTCGACCGGACGATACAGCAGTACGGGCACACGGCTCGATCGAAGCACTTTGTCGGCGACGCTCCCGAACAGCCAGCGCGACGCCCCTCGGCCGTGCGTCGACATCGCGACGACGTCGACGTCTTTTGCGCCGATCTGGTCCACGATCGACTGCGCGATCTGTTCGGCGATGACGACCTGCGATTCGACCGCGACGCCGGTCTCTTCGTGCAGTCGCCGCGAAACCGATTCGAGCTCGGTGGTCGCCTCGTCCGCCAACTGCTGGGTGGCCGCCGCGTCCGGGACGATGGGCATGCTCGTCACCGGCACAGTCGGCTCGTATGCCGTCATCACCGGGACGACCGGCACCACGCGCAGCAATACGATCGATGCGTGCGTCGCGCGCGCGAGATTCATCGCCGCCGGGAGGACGCCGATGGCCAACGGCGAACCGTCCAGCGGCACGAGGATGCGCTGGACGCTCTGCACGGCCGTGCGCCGCGTCGTCGTCGCATACTCCGGCCGCAGTATGAGCACTGGGATCGCCGACTTTCGCATCACCGCGTCGGCGACGCTGCCCAGCCAGGTGCGGCTGAAACCAGTGCGCCCGTGTGAGGTCATGACGATGAGGTCGGCGCCGGTGTCGCGCGCGCGCTGGCCGATCATGTCACCCGGCGCGCCACGCACGACCGCGCACGTCACTCTGACGCTCGCGCCCGATTCGAGCTCCCCGGCGATCGACTCGAGATACTTCTGCTCTCCAGTCGAATCAGCTTCCCAAGGCAAATCGGCGAAGCCGCCGAAAGCCAACGGCTCGTGAACGAGGACGAGATCGATCGTCGCCCGAGATTGACGGGCGATCGACGCGGCGTGGCCGATCGCTTCCTCGGCCAGCGAGGAACGGTCGAGTGGAACGAGCAGTTTGCGAAACATGAGGGTCTCGACTGAGACCGTAGCAGAGATCACGCCCGCGCGGAGGTCTTCCGCACAACGAGCACGGTGGCGCCCTGCACCGCCTGCCCCGTTCGCATTCTCTCCAACGCGGCGCCCGCTTGGGCGAGCGGCGCCGTCTCGACCGTCGGGCTCAACGAGAGTCGAGCGGCCACGTCCAGCACATCGCGAACGTCTTGACGCGTCACGTTTGCGACACTCTTGATCTCGCGTTCCATCCACAGATCGGTCTCGTATTTCAGACGCATCAGCTCGGACCGGTCGGCGTCGTTCTTTCGAATGGCGTTGATCACCAGACGACCCCCCGGCATCAATTTCGAAAGCGCCTCGACGACCGGTTTCCACGCCGGCGTCGTATCGATGATCGCGCCGAGCGGACGCGGTGGCTCCTCCGTTGCGTCGCCGGCCCAATCCGCACCGAGCTCTCGAGCGAACGCACGCTCCTTCTCGCTGCGAGCGAAAACGTAGATCGGCGAACTCGGATGCCGGTGGCGCGCCATTGGGAGCACGAGGTGCGCCGACGCGCCGAATCCGGTCAGTCCGAGCGGATCGCCATCCTGGATATCGGCGAGCCGAAGCGACCGCCACCCGATTGCGCCGGCGCACAGCAGCGGCGCCGCGTGCGCGTCGTCCAGCGACTCGGGAATCGGAATCGTGAACGCCGCCGGAGCTGAAACGTATTCGGCGTATCCGCCGTCGCCGTCGCAGCCGTTCGACTGGAATCGAGGACAGAGATTCTCCTGGCCCGACACGCACCAGCGGCACTCACCGCACGCCCAGCGGATCCACGCGATGCCGACTCGGTCTCCCTGCTTTCGCTCGCGCACGAGAGAACCGACCGCCTCGATTTCGCCGACGGCCTGATGGCCCGGAACGACCGGGTAGTGCGACGCGGAGACCCGCCCTTCCGCGACGTCCAAATCCGTTCGACAAACCGCGCACGTCGATACGCGGATCAGTACGTCGTTCTCGCCGAACGGCGGCCGCGGGGCGTCGACGAATTCGAGTTGCAGCGCGTCCTTCGCGTGGTGTGTCGGGCGGGTGAGGCGAATCGCTTGCATCGAGCCGTCCTCGGTCAACTGGGTTGCGACTCGGCCGCCGTCGGTGCGCCACTCCACCGCCCGAGCCGCGCCTCGTCGTACACGGACAGAAGCTCGACGAAGCAGGAAAGGACGAGCGGTCCAATGAACGCCCCCATCAGGCCGAACATGCGTACTCCGGCGAAAACGCCGATCAGCGTGACCATCGGATGGATTCCGGAAACACGCCGATACACTATGAGCCGCACGACGTTGTCGACGTTCGACGCGATGCCGCCGCCGAGGAAGGCCAGCAGCGCCGCGGCGCCGAAGCGGTGCGTGAAGAGCAGTACGACGATGCCCGGCAACCACACGAAGCCACTGCCGAGGATCGGCAGCACGGCCGCGCACGCCGTGACGAATCCCCAAAGCACCGCCGGATGGAGACCGACGAGCGCGAACGCGATGCCGACGATCGTGCCTTGCAGCGCACACGTGAGCATTGTGCCGAGAAGGAGTGCATCCGTGATCGCGCCAAAGCGTACGGCAAGTAGATCGGCGACACTCTCCGGCAAGCCGATCAATCGTTTGACGCGCGTCCACAGCGCCGGCGCGTTGAGAAGGAGGTAGTACAGCCCGAACAGCGCCAGCACGACGTTCAGAATCCCCGTGGCTACGCCACCCACGACCCGCACCGCGCGACCGGACAGCCAACCGAGCGCCGAGGTCAGGATGGCATCGATGTCCTTCGTCATGTCAGAGCCGCCGAACGGCGTCGACGCGAGCCACCGATTGACGTCTTCGGCGTTCAGCCCATGGAGCGAGTCCTTCGCCTCGTTGACGATCGTCGTCACGAGCCAGGCGCCGGGAACGAGCACGACGGTCAGCGTCCCGACGGCGACCACGACCGCGGACACGCGCGGCCGGATGACCGTGGCAAGGCGGTAGTGCAGCCGGCGCGTGAGGGCAAAGAGGATGAGCGCCCCCACGAGCCCCGAAACGAACGGGGCGACGGCGATGAGGATTCCGACGGCCAAGACCAGCAATGGCCAGCGCAAACTTGTCGCGGTGCTGACGTCGGTCGCCGGATCGTTGTTCATGCCCCGCTCGAGCGGACGGCAGTTTACATACCGGTCGGAGACGAGAGCGCGGCCGAGGCCGCCGTTGCGAGGCGGGCCGCGTCGTGCGCATTGTCCAGCATCCCGAAACGCACCTTCACGAGGCCGCATGCGACTTCCATTCGACCGTTCGATTCTTCTCGTCGTTCTGCTCGCGCCCGCCGCGCTCGCCCAAAAGAAAGTGAAGGAGCCGAAACCTGGCGCGGTCGAGCTCGTGCGTCTGGAGAACCAGTGGGCCGCGGGTCTCGTGAAGCGGGACCGCGCGCTGTTCGACAAGCTGCTCGCGCCCAAGTTCATCTATACGGAGAACGACAAGTTGATGCGCCGCGACGAGGTGCTGAACGACATCGCCGGCGGCAGCGACACGCTGACGGCGGCGCGCAATGAAGGGATGGAGGTTCACGAGTTCGGCGCCGTCACGGCCGCGGTTACGGGTTGGCTCATCGTCGAAGGCCGCAGCAAGGGTGTCCCGTTCGTCCATCGCTACCGGTTCACCGATACGTGGGTGAAGCGAAAGGCGGGTTGGGAGATCGTCGCCGCGCAGGACTACCTCGCGCCGAAATGAGTATCGAGTAAATAGACGCGGGCCGATCCGCGACCGGACTCGTCGCGGGCGCCTCGCGTCATAACAAAAGTCCAATCGTCCGCGCGCTCCTGCACGACGACCATTCGGCAGGAGAAGAGCGCGTGGCGAAACGCTTTTGGAACACCGGACCGGGCCGGGCACTTCGCGTGGCGCTCTGCGCCGTGCTTCCGCCGCTGGTCGCGTTCGCGGCCGAGGCAATATTGCTCTCCACGGTCACACGGTGGCTGATGTTCAACGCCGCGGTGATCGTCAGCTCCTGGCTTGGCGGTCTCGAGGCCGGCATCGCATCGACGATCCTTTCAGCCGCGCTCGTGTGGTGGTTCCTCATGCCGCCAGAGAACGGCCGCGCCGCCACGGACCCGGCGTATTTCCTCACCGTCGTCATCTTTCTCGCGATCGGCACCGCGGTCAGCTATTTCCACGAGAGCCTGCGACGGGCGAGGCGCGCGCTCGGCACCACGGCGAACGAGCTCGAGGAAGCGCAGCGGCTCGCGCACATCGGGAGTTGGGCCTGGGACTTTCGCACCAAGACGGGCTGGTGGTCCCCCGAGCTGTATCGCATACACCGGCGTGATCCCGCGCTGCCGCTGCCCGGACCGGAGGAGCTCGGCCGCTTCTTCACCCCCGAGAGCGCGGCCTCGATTCGCGCGGCGGTCGAGCGCATGATGCGTGACGGAACACCCTTCGAGCTCGAGTTGGAAGCGGTTTTTCCGGACGGGGGCAGCTGTTGGGTCTCGACGCACGCGGAGGCGGTGCGCGATTCGTCCGGACACCTCGTCGGCCTGCGCGGGACGTCGCAGGACATCACGCACGTCAAGACGCTCGAGCGCATGAAAGAGGAGTGGACGTCGGTCGTCGCCCACGACCTGCGCCAGCCGATCGGCGTCATCGCGATGTCTGCCGAGATGCTGCCCGACGCTCAGCCGGGCGACGTCACAAAACCCGTGGCGGCGAGCGTACACCACATCCGATCAGCCGCGCGTTCGCTCAACCGCATGGTGAACGACCTGATGGACGTGTCTCGGCTCGAGGCGCACCGGCTTTCGCTCGAGCGCGACTGGCACGAACCCGCGAAGCTCGTTCACGAAACACTCGATCACCTCCGCCATTTGACGCCGCACAGCGACGTCACCGTAGCCGCCGGGGGCGCGTTGCTACCCGTGTACGTCGATCGCGACCGCTTCGAGCAGATACTCGGCAATCTCGTGAGCAACGCGGTGAAGTACGGCGACGGGAAGCAAGGCATTCGCGTGGAGCTGGTGCAGACCGGCAACGACGTCCGATTCGGCGTCGTGAACCACGGGAAAGGCATCCCGACGGAAGAGCTCACTCGGATCTTCACGCGGTTCGGCCGAACGAAAGGCGCGTCCGGCAGCGGCGTGTCCGGCCTGGGCCTCGGACTCTACATCGCGCGCGGCCTCGTCGAGGCGCACGGTGGTCACATGTGGGCGGAGAGCGTTCCGGGCGACACGACGACGATCAACTTTTCCCTGCCCTGCCACGACGGCGCGGAAGCGGCCGCGTGATACGGCGATCGGGGCTTGACGCGACTACCTGCAGCCATAACTATATAGGTTATGACCTATGTAGATACACTTGTCGCGCTCGCCGATCCCACCCGGCGCGCGATGTTCGAAGCGCTGCGCGAGCGGCCGCGCACCGTCGGCGAACTCGCCGAGCGCGTGCGCGTCCGCCAGCCGACCGCCTCGCAGCATCTGCGCGTGCTTCGTCACGCGGCGCTGGTGACCCACAGCCCGCAGGGAACGCGCCGCTACTACCAGGCATCGCGCGAGGGGCTCGACGCGCTCCGCCGTTACGTCGAGTCGCTGTGGGACGACGTGCTCGCCGCGTACGCCGCGAGCGATCCAGCGCCGGTCGCGCGATCCAAGGGTAAGCCTCGCAAAGCAGGCGCGCGACAATCGACCTCAAAGCGCCGGCAGACGGCGTCGCACCCATGACGCGAAACCCCGTCGATACGTCGCCCATTGTCCGCGCCGTGTCGGTGTCGTGGCCGCCGGACGAAGCGTTCCGCCGATTCGCGATTGACTTCGGCGCGTGGTGGCCGCGCTATACGCACTCCATCGGTGGCCGGCGGGTGAAACGCGTCGTGCTCGAGCCGCGCGTCGGCGGCGCGCTGTTCGAGGAGCACTACGACGGAACGCGCTACGCCTGGGGCACGGTCACCGCCTTCGATCCGCCGCGCCGGATCGCCTTCACCTTCCATGCGTCGTATGCGGAACAGGACGCGCAACGCGTCGACGTGTCGTTCACGCCCGAGGCGACCGGAACGAGGCTGGAGCTCGTGTCCTCCGGCTGGGAGCGGATGGGCGATGCGGCCCGCCGGTCGCGCGGCGGCTACGCGATCGGCTGGGGCGCGATTCTCGACCGATACGCCGAGCGGTTCAGCGCAGGCGAGCTTCTTTTTTTCGCGATCGCGTGGGGAATCGACGTCACGGGTCAACGTGGGAAGTTCATGCGGAACAGCCTGGGCCGGGTTCCCCCTCGATGAGGTAGGACTCCCAAAGAGGATGATCATGCGAAGATGCAATGCGTCGCGCGCTTTCGTCTATGCTCACGGATTCGCCTCGGCGTTCGCGCCCCCTTCTAGCGCGCGCCGCGCGCGGGCCTAGAATCGGAGCATGGCGCTGGTCGTCTTTCTCCGCGGCGTGAACGTTGGCGGGCACCGTAGGTTTCGCCCTTCGTTGCTCGCCACGCAACTCGAACGGTACGACGTCGTGAACATCGGCGCCGCCGGCACCTTCGTCGTGCGCAATGCCGGTTCTCGGTCCGCGTTCGAGGCGGCGCTTCGGAGCGCGCTCCCCTTCGACACGCACGTCATGATCTGCGACGCGCGTGACCTGCTCTGCGCGCACGCGGAGCATCCGTATGACGCGCGACCGCCGCGCGCCGGTGTCGTCCGCTTCGTCAGCGTGCGGTCGAAGGCGAGCCGTCTCCAGCCGTCGCTTCCGGTGCAACTCCCGCACGCGGGCAGATGGCTCGTCAGGGTTCTCGCCGTGGAGGGTCAGTTCGTCTTCGGCGAGTATCGCCGGCACATGAAGACGATCGGCTACCTCGGCCAGCTCGACAAGCTCGTCGGCGGGCCGGTCACGACGAGAAATTGGAATACGATCGCGACGATCGTCGCGCTGCTGGCTCAACCGAACAGCGCGCCTACTCTGCGCGCATCAACGCTTCGGACATCGCGAAGCGAACGAGCGCCGCGCGGTTCGACAGACCGAGCTTGACCATTCCGGTGGCTCGGTGGGTCTCGACCGTCTTGACGCTGACCGAGAGCACCGCGGCGATCTCCTTATTGCTGTGCCCCAGGCCGAGAAGGTGAAGCAGCTCCGATTCGCGAGCGGTCAGTCGCTCGGCTCCGTCCCCAGCGTTTACATCTTTGCATCCACGTGCGCGCGCGGAAGACGCAACGTGAACGTGCTTCCGCCGCCGAGCACACTCGACACGGTCACGTCGCCGCGCATCGCGCGCGCGAGCTGACGGCTGATGGCCAAGCCAAGCCCGACCCCGCGATCGTTCCCCCGGTAGCCGCTCGGCTCGAGCTGCACGAACGGAACGAAGATCGCATCGAGCTGGCTCGGCGGGATGCCGCCTCCGGTGTCCCGCACGTCGGCACGGACCCATTGTCCGTCGGGACGGCAATCGATTTCCACCTTACCGCCGGCCTCGGTGAACTTGATCGCGTTCGCGACCAGATTCACGAGAATCTGATCGACTTTCTCTCGGTCGGCGCGCACGATCATGCCCGCGGCGCACGACGTCTCGAGCGTCAAGCCTTTCGCGGCGATCTGCTGCTCGACCATGGGCCGCAATTCGGCGAGAGCGCTTTCCATCGGAAACTCGTCGATCGATATCTGCACCTGACCGGCTTCGATCTTGGCGAAATCGAGCACTTCCGAAATGAGTCCCCGCAAATGCCCGGCGCTGCGCTTGATACGGCGAAGATCGTTCGCCTGCTCCGTTCCCATGGGCCCGTGCACGCCCGTTTCGAGCAGATCGACGTAGCCGACGATCGCGTTGAGCGGAGTACGAAGATCGTGGCTCATGTTCGCGAGAAACTCCGCCTTGACGCGATTCGCCTGCTCGGCTTCGATCGTTCGATCCGCCAACTGATCGTTCGTCGTCTGAAGTTCGGCGTTCAACGACTCCATCTCGGCCGCCTGATTCTGAAGCTGCTCATTGGTCGCTTGCAGATGCTCGTTCATCATTTCCATCTCGACGGCTTGGTCGTGCAGGCTCGTGTTCGCCGACTCGAGCTCGTCGGCACGTTGGTGCACTTCGCGTGACAGGCGCGCCTCGGTCGCCGCCGACCTCGACAAGATCGTGCTGATGACCAAAGCGAGAAGCGCCGCCGCGCCCGCGCCCAGGATGACGATCCACACGAATCGGCTCTGGTTCGCCTGTTGGCTGGCGGTGCGATTCTCGAGGAGGCGCGTCTGCTCACGGCTAATCGTGGCGAGAATGGCACGCGCGGAATCCATCAACGGCTTGCCTCCGTTGTCGGCCATCAAGTCGGCGCGAACGCGCTCGAAGCCGCGGTCCCGCCGCGTGGCGATACGCGACGCTAGAACCGCGAAGCGTCGGTGCACCAGGTCGGCCAATGTATCGACTCGTGCCTGCTGCGGAGCGTTGTCCGCGGTGAGACGGCGAAGGTCGGCGACGTAGGAGACGGCGTCTTCTTCGGCGCCTCGATACGGATCGAGAAACGCGGTGTCGCCCGTGATGACGTATCCCCGTTCGCCCGTCTCGGCGTCGACCATCCGGGCCAACACCTGGCTGTTCGCCTCGATCACCTGGTGCGTGTGGGCGACGACGCGCGCCGCATCGCGCGTGCGTTGAACGCCCTCGTATGCCATGACGCCGAACACCAGAACGATCGCAGCCGACAAGAACGGTGCGACCGTCCTGCCCAGTGGGCCCAGCTGAAACGGTGGATGACTCTCGCCGGGTCGCATCGGCTGGAAAGCTTCGGCCGGGCGCCGACCCCGGCAAGTCCGCCGGCGGAATTAGCGTGACAGCTGCCTTACTCCACGATGATCGTCCCGATCATTCCGAACGCCACGTGCGCCGCGCAATAGTAGTGATACGCGCCGACGGGAACGCCCGCGAACGAGACGAGATACGTCTCGCTTGGATTGACGAGCATCGGGCTGGCGAGCGCCCCCGACGTCCGGCCCATGTTGGGCTGAAGAATGCTCGACGCCCCGGACGGAATGCTGTCGGCCCAGAAGACCACGTTGTGCCCTGGACCGGCGACCAGCGTCCAGCGCACGCCGTCTCCCCGTTTGATCGTGAGCGTCGCCGGAGAAAAGCGGTAGTTGTCGCCGGCGGCGATCATCTTCACGTCCCAGGTTTTTCCGGTAATCGGCTGGGGTGCCGCACCGGTCGCGGCCGCAGCCGCGCCGGTTCCGGGCGTGCTAGTCGCGCCGGAATTCGGTCGTGCCGCGGGCTGTTCGCCCTTGCCGCACGCGGCGATCGCGAGGGCGGTTGCCACCAAAGCGGTTGTTCGCATGTCGCCTCCAGATCGTCACGGCTCCTTCGCGTATGCAAGAATGACGACCTTGTCGGTGAAGGCACTGTCCAGTTCGGCAGGTGCGAAGCGTGACGCGCAGGATCTCGCGCCGGGGAAAGCCGTCACCGTCATCGTGAGTCGGCCGAGGGGGCTTCTCCACCGTGTTGTCCGGCGTCCATTACCGATTCGACGTGGACAAGGGACTCCAGATCGGGCGCGCGATCGCCGCAACCACGCCGGCGGTGCCGGATCTGAGCGGTGTGGTCGGCGTCAGTCCCTGACCGCATCGGGAGCGAGCGATATTTTAGGCAGCCGGTGGTGTCGTCTTCCGACGCGACCACCGCCGGCGACGTTACTCCTCGCTCTGACTGGTGCCGCCAGACCGAAAGCGACCGCATCTCACGCGCGCCCTCTCACACCGCAACTACCGCCTGTTCTTCAGCGGTCAGAGCGTGTCGCTCATGGGCACGTGGATTACCCGCATCGCGACCAGCTGGCTCGTCTACCGTCTGACCGGGTCGGCATTTCTTCTCGGGATCGTCGGCTTTTGCGGTCAGATCCCGACGCTCGTGCTGGCGCCGTTTGCCGGCGTGCTGGTCGACCGGCACGACCGGCATCGCATGCTGGTCTGGACCCAAGTCCTCTCGGCGCTCCAATCGTTGGCGCTCGCGATCCTCGCGTTCACGCACGTCATCAACGTCGCCTGGATTCTGGTGCTTCAGGTGGCCCAGGGCATCATCAACGCGTTCGACACGCCGGCGCGCCAATCGTTCGTCGTCCAAATGGTCGACGATCCCGCTGACTTGCCCAACGCGATCGCGCTCAATTCGACGATGGTCAACAGCAGCCGCATCATCGGCCCGTCGATCGGCGGCATCATCATCGCGGCGGTTGGCGAGGGTTGGTGCTTCCTGATCGACGCGATCTCGTACGGCGCGGTGATCTGGTCGCTGCTCGAGATGCGCGTGCCGCGCGCCGAGGCGCATTCTCGGCGTCATGGATCGATGCTCGAGGAGTTGCGGGACGGATTTCGCTACGTGAGCGGTTTCCTGCCCGTGCGGACCGCGCTCCTGTTGCTCGCCCTCGTGAGCGCGATGGGCATGCCCTACTCCGTGCTCATGCCCGTCGTCGCGGCGCAAACGCTCCGTGGCGGCGCACACACGCTTGGATTTCTCATGACCGCGTCGGGAGCCGGCGCCGTGGCCGGCGCGCTCTACATGGCGTCGCGGCGAACCGTGCTCGGGCTCGGCCGGGTCATGGTGGTGTCGACGGCGATGTTCGGCTCCGCGCTCATCGCGTTCGGTTTCGCGCGCTCGCTCTGGTTTGCGTTGCTCGTGCTGCCGGTCGTCGGCGCGGGCTTCATGACGGAAATGGCGGCGACCAATACCATCGTGCAGACGATCGTCGAAGAGCGGCTTCGCGGACGCGTGATGGCGTTCTATACCATGGCGTTCCTCGGCAGCGCGCCGCTCGGCAGCCTCATGGCCGGCATCGTCGCGGCTCGCATCGGTGCGTCGGCCACGATCATCGTCGGAGGAGCGGCGTGTCTGGCCGGCGCCGCGTGGCTCGCGTTCCGACTACCGCTGCTCCGCGAGCATGTGCGTCCGATCTACGTCGAGCTCGGACTGCTCTCGGCGACCCAGGCAGACACCGGAGCGACGCGAGGCGTGGCCTAAGCGCTGCTTGAAGGAACGCGCGCTCGGCCGCGCCAGTTTTCGCGAACGATGAGCCTAAAGGCGCGTCTTGACTTCCGGCGCGGCATACGTGTCGGGCCGCGGCGTGACTCGGTTGCCGCTGCCACGCAGACCGAACAAGCCGAGCAGTCCGAGGAGGCCGAACCAACCGGAGCCTCCGTGGTTGCCGCTGCCGTCGTTGCCTTGCGCGTACGTGCCGGCCGCCGTGCCGCCGCTAGTCGTGTCGCTGACTGCTCCCGACGTGTCGCCGGCGATGATTCCGGTTCCGGTTCCACTGCCGCCAGTCGTTCCCGGTTGCACGGTCGATCCGGCCGGCGGCGTCATGGCGCCATTCCCGCTCGTCGGCGGCGTACCCCGCTGTGTCGCGGGCCCAGGTTGTCCGACCGTCCCCGGCTGCTGATTCGTCGGACTGCCCGCTTGGGCAAGCGCCGGCAGACCGATCAACACGGCGAACGCCGCGGCGGCCGCGCTCGTCATCAAGGTATTCTTCATAGCATCCTCATCCACGAGTTGTGCACTGTGATCTGGCGGCGGGGAACGCTAGCCGCGCAGCGCGCATGCCTCGAGGCATCGCGAGCCCCGGAAGCCCGCCGGTCTATCGCACGAAGCGGACGCGCGGGGCGTTCGCGACGTACAATGTCAGCGTATCTCCCGACAGCCCGAAGCTGGTGGACGCGTTGAGCGCCGTCGTAAAGCGCACTTCTTGATCGTTGGCCGCGGAGTCCAGACACGCCATCTGCGTCACCGCCAGCGCGCCGAAGGCCAGCGAGGATCCGTTTGAGGTACACGGCCCGGTAAAGCGGTTGCAGCCTGTCGATCCCGCGACTCGACTGCTATCCGGGAAAAACTGTATCGACGGGCGCCGAGCGGTGTCGGCCGGGTTGCCGGGCGGCCGTCAATGGTGAGCGCGTAAAACTCGCCCGCGGTAAGGCGGAGGCGGCCACGGCCTGATTGCCAGCCGTGCAGCCCGCCACCGCGACCACCGCTACAAAGATTTGCCAACCCCGCAACCGCATTCTCATGGCCCTCAAGAAGTGAATGAGCGATCTGCATCGCCCAGGCCGCCGGATCCACCGCCGAGGCGACCGCGTTCAAGGTGAGGTCTCCCCCCCCGCGACGTCGACGGCGCCCTTCGTCCCGTCGTAGATTCTGGGCGCCATGTACTCCAGGATTCTTGGCGCATGCCTTGTCGCGGCCGCCTGCAGCAGTCGCGCGCCCGAGCCGGCGACCGTTCTCCTGTTCAATGGAAGCGGCGCGTCCGCGGGTGACGTCACGGCAGTGGAGAGGATTCTTCAGGACGCGCATCTCAGCTATGCGATGGCGAGCTCCCGGCAGCTCGACGCCATGACCGCCGCGAATCTGCGCGCATATCGATTGTTGATCGTCCCCGGCGGCAACTTCGAGCGGATCGGTAACAGTCTGACACCGGCCGCCGCAGCGCACGTGCGCGACGCGGTGCAAGGTGGCTTGAACTACCTCGGCATTTGCGCCGGCGCGTTCTTCGCCGGGAATTCTCCGTACAACGGACTCAATCTCACGTCCGGCGTCCGATTCCCCTTCTTTGCCGCCGAAGCTCGCGGTGTTCGCAAAGCATCGGTACAAATAGACGTCGCCGGTTCGACGCCGCTGGAGCAGTATTGGGAAGACGGCCCCCAACTCACCGGCTGGGGTGACGTCGTCGCCAAGTACGCCGACGGCACGCCGGCCATCGCGCAGGGCAGCTTCGGAAACGGATGGGTGATCCTCTTGGGAACGCATCCCGAAGCGCCGGATAGCTGGCGCAACGCGCTTGGCTTCACCACGTCGGGCGCGGCGTCGAGAGCCTTTGCCGTCACGCTGACTACCGCCGCGCTCAACGCGACTCGGTTGCAGCATTATTAGCCGCCGAGCTTGCGGTCAGGTTTTGATGAGAACGAGGACGGGGATCGCCTCGGGAATTCCGTGAAGGCGGCGCGCCGGCGCATCGAGATTGTCGGCAGCGTAAACAGTTCGCATGCCGAATGGGGCGAACCGGCTCGGGAGATCGTCGATTCCGTAATCTCGATACGTCTCGTTGCTCTCCCGCGGGTGCTCGAACGTCCGTCCCTCCTTCAAGCCCATCGTGGCGAGCACCATTCCGCCGGGCGTCAGCACGCGCGCCATTTCCCGAACGACGGGCTTGTCGTCCGGCACGCAGTTGAGCACGTGGTTCATGACGAAGAGGTCGCACGACGCATCGGGCAGGTCGAGCTTCATTAGATCGAGATTCAGATCCGCCCACCCCTGCTTGGGATATGAGCTGGTCTGATACGCTTTGCAGTACGGCTCGATGGACGAGACGAGCGGCCTTTCCGGGGCGAAGTGAATCGCTCTGCCGGGTTGGCGCGGGAGCGACTTGAGAAAGCCCGGATAGAAGGAAGACAGAGCCCGATGCCGCTCCATCGCTCCGCACGAGGGACACTGGGCGTCCCCACGCGAGTATTCGACGAACGCGATGGTGCGGAAGCGCGTGCCCGCCCACTGGCAACACGGGCATCGCCGTGTGCGAAGGAATGGCACTGCCCGCTCCCCGGCCGAGAGCGCGCGATTGACCAAGCGGGCGGCCGCTCTTCGCATCTTCAACAATCCGACTTCTCACCGACGCGGTCAACCCCGGACTCGCGCCGGCCGCCCGGTGACGTCAGGGCCGCTCACCGGACTCCGACGGGCTTCGTGTTTCCACTCCCATCGTCCGCCGATGGGGCATTGACGAACGGTTTCCGGGATCACACTGTCTCACCTATCGTCTATCGATGGGAGACACGGTGGCAGCGACAAATCCGGCGGAGCTCCTTCCCGGCACGCTCGACATGTTGGTCCTGCGAACGCTCGTCCGCGGGCCCGAGCACGGGTACGGCATCGCCGAGCGAGTGAAGGAACTGTCGCACGACGTGTTGCAGGTCGGGGAGAGCTCCCTCTACCCCGCCCTGCAACGCCTTCTCCTCGACGGCTGCGTTCGGGCGGAGTGGGGGACGTCGGAGAACAACCGTCGCGCGCGATACTACACGCTCACGCAAGCCGGTAGAAAGCAGCTCGCCGCCGAGCGCAAGAAGTTCGACCGCGTCGTGACGGCGATCCAAGCCGTTCTCGAATTCGCTTGAGAGGGAGGACGTCATCGCCATGCGCCTGCTGAGACGAATCGCCTATCTGCTTCGCCGGTCCAACAACGCCCGCGACATCGCCGACGAAATGGAGTTCCACCGCACGATGATCCAAGACCGGCTGGTGAAACAGGGGATGCGGCCGGACGACGCGCGCGATGCCGCACGCCGCACGATGGGAAACGAGACGTACATGCGCGAGGAATCGCGAGGCGTGTGGCTCCGGCCGTCGCTCGAGGCGGTATGGCAAGACGCGACGCACACCCTGCGCGCGCTTCGGCGCGCTCCCACCTTCGCCATCGGCGTGACGCTCACGCTCGGCCTCGGCATCGGCGCGAACTCGGCGATGTTCTCCCTCGTCGACCGCCTGCTCTTCCGGCCGCCGGCGCGACTGATCCATCCGTCGTCCGTGCACCGCGTGTACCTCTACCGAACCTCGCGCGGCATCGAGGCGGAACGGGGCGGCCAGTACGCGCGGTACAAGGATCTCGCGACGTACTCGACACAAGTCTCGGTCGCCGCGTTCTCGCGCAAGTCGCTCGCCATCGGGGTCGGCCAAGACACGCGCATGGAGCCGGTCGCCGTGGTGAGCGCCAACTTCTTCGGATTCTTCGACGCGCCGCCCGTCATCGGCCGCTATTTCACACTGACCGAGGATTCGCCGGAGCAGCTAGCACCCGTGGCGGTGCTGAGCTACTACGCCTGGAAGACGGACTTCGGCGGACGCGCGAATGTCATCGGCTCTGTCGTCCAGATCGATGCGGCGCCGTATACGGTCATCGGCGTGACGCCCGATCGGTTCGTCGGCGTTTGGCAGTTTCTTCCGCCGGTCGCATACGTCCCCGTGTCTACCTATGCGTCCACGCGGCCGCCAAAGAACTGGGCGACGACGTACGGCACCGCGATCGGATTGGAGTTGCTGGCGCGGCGAAACCCTGGCGTCACCGTGAGCGCCGCGACCGCGGATCTGACGAATGCGCTTCGCCGTAGCTACCAGAGACAGTATGACGGGAACGCGCCGTTGAGCGAGCTTCGCCCACGGGCGCTTGCCGCGTCGGTGTTGGCCGAGCGTGGGCCAGACGCGTCAAACACCACCCCCGCGGCGAAATGGCTGAGCGGCGTGACGATCATCGTGCTGTTGATCGCGTGCGCGAACGTGGTAAACCTCATGCTGGCCCGCGCCATGCGTCGGAAGCGCGAGACGGCGGTGCGGATCGCGCTCGGGGTCAGTGGGCGCCGGCTCCTCGCGCGATCGCTCACCGAAGGCATGGTGCTGGCGGCACTCGGCGGCGCGGCGGGGATCGTCGTCGCGATATGGGCGAGCGGCGTGCTGAGCGCGGCGTTTCTTCCTGGCACGGACCGCCCGTCAGTGCTCGGCGATTGGCGGACGCTGAGCTTCGCCGCGCTCATCACGATCTTCGCCGGCGTGGTCGCGGGCCTGGCGTCGCTCACGCAAATCCGGCGCGGCGATCTGATCGGTGACCTCAAATCCGGCGCTCGCGACGGCGGACATCGGCGAAGCAGGTTGAGGACGGCGCTGCTGCTGGTTCAGAGCGCACTCTCCGTCGTCCTGCTCGTGGGCGCGGGACTGTTCGTTCAGAGCTTGCGAAACGTGCACGACGTGCGCATTGGGTTCGACGCGGATTCGGTCCTTCAGGTCAAGGTGAACATCCGTGATGCGCGCGTCGACAGCGCGGCGAAAACGACGTTGCGCCTGCGACTACTCGACGCCGCCTTGAGCGTACCGGGTGCGACCCACGCGACGCTGCAGGAATCGATACCGTTCGGCGGCATGTCGTCGTATCCCGTTTTCGTGGCCGGCATCGATTCCACCGACCTGCTTGGCGAATTCGACTTCAACACCGTTTCGTCGGACTATTTCACGACGATGGGCACGCGGATTCTCCGCGGACGAGGGATTACGAGTGCCGACATCGATGGCGCGCCCCTCGTGACGGTCGTCGGGCAGTCCATGGCACGCGTGCTTTGGCCGGGGCAGGACCCGATCGGTAAGTGCATGCGCGTCGGGTTGATCGACACGGTGCCGTGCCGGTACGTCGTCGGCGTGGCGGAGGACATCCACTCGCAGTCGATCGAGCCCGAGTCCAAGCTCTATTTCTATTACATGCCGGCTGCGCAGTGGCAGCCGCAGGTCGGCGGCCTGTTCGTGCGCAGCTCGAACGCGAAACAGCTCGCTGAACCGCTGCGAAAGCGCCTCCAACAGGAGATGCCGGGCGCGTCGTACGTCACCGTCGGACGCCTCGGCGATTTCGTGGATGCCCAGATGCGACCGTGGGTCATAGGCGCCACTCTGTTCACGGCGTTCGGGGCGCTCGCGCTCATCCTCGCCGCGGTGGGACTCTACAGCGTGATCGCGTACAACGTCACGCAGCGTCAACATGAACTCGGCGTTCGGCTCGCGCTCGGCGCGGGGCAATCGCGCGTGGTGCGCCTCGTCGTGACGGAAGGGGTGCGCGTCGCCACAGCCGGTGTGGTAGTCGGAGGTGCGATCGCGCTCGTCGCGGGGCGTTGGGTCGAACCACTGCTCTTTGACCAGGGACCGAGAGATCCGCGCGTGTTCGGCGTCGTGGTGACGACAATGCTTGTCGTGGCCGCGGCGGCAAGCCTGATTCCCGCGGCTCGCGCCGCGCGGCTCGATCCGAAGACGGCGTTGCAGTCGGACTAGCAGCTCAGAAGGCGCAAGGGGCTCCCGGTGGCTGACGAGATCGGCTGAACGTAGCTTCACCGCGTCGATCCACTCCGCCTACAGGACGCTGCACATGACCTGGTTCCGGATTCAAAGTGCGCTGGCGGCCGGCACGTTTCTGTCGGCGATCGCGACGGGCGTGTTCGCGCAGGCGCCGTCCGACTACGGGCCCGTGAGCGCCGACGTCTCCGAGATACCGTATCCGTATGCCGTTTCGACATTGTCGTTCGTGCTCTACGGAAAGGACGTCCGCATGGCATATATGGATGTGAGGCCCACGGGCCCGCCGCGCGGACTAGAAGCGGCTCAGGGTGCGTGCTTGCCAGAGCGACCGGTGTAGACTCCCGTCAGTTCTGTCCGGTCTTCATGCCCATTTCAAATCCATATCGACGATCGGAAGCGTTCGTACGCGCTTCCCCGTCGCGGCGAAGATCGCGTTGCACACGGCCGGTGCCGCCGCCGGCAGGCCCGGCTCGCCCAGCCCCGTCGGCGGAGCGACTGATTTGATGAAATGAACCTCGACGAGCTTCGGTGCATGGTTCATCCGCAGCATCGGATACTCGTCGAAGTTCGTCTGCGCGGCGGCGCCGTGCTCGATCGTGACCTTTTGGAACCACGCCGCGCCGATGCCGTCGATCATCGCGCCCTGGACCTGCGCTTCGGCCGCGCTGAGGTTGATGATCGTCCCGGCGTCCACGGCGGCCGTGAGCTTTTTCACCGTGAGTTGGCCGTCACGAGTCACGGACACGTCGGCGACGATCGCGACGTATGCGTTGTTCGTGTGCGTGATCGCGAAGCCCAGCCCCTCGCCGCGCGGACGTGGCGAGCCCCACCCGGCCTTTTCCGTCGCGAGCTTGAGAACCGTCGTCATCTTCGCCGGGTCGAACCCGCGCCCGCCGGCCGCGGGGTTCGGCGCGGGAACCGCGCTGATCAAGTCGAGCGTGAACGCGACTGGGTCGCGGCCAGCCGCGTGAGCGAGTTCGTCGACGAAACACTGCGTCGCCCAGACGTTCCCGTTGTCGCCGGGAGCACGCCAGAATCCGGTGGGAATGCCAGGCGGCAGTTTGCTCGACTGCACCTGTGAACCCGGGATCGCGATAAACGGGAATCCGCCGGCGCTCATGTCGCCGGGACCGCCCTGCATTTTCACGAACGCGTCGTGCAGCGCGACGACCTTGCCGCCACCGTCGAGACCGGCCGTGAAGTAGTGCCAGCCGTTCGAGCGATAGTTGTCGTGCCCGAAGTCGTGCTCGCGCTTCCACATCAGCTTGACCGGCGTGCCCTCCAGCCGCTTGGCGATCGCCGCCGCTTCGATCGAGAACTCGTTGCTGCCCCGGCGACCGAACCCGCCGCCGAGTCGGGTGATGTGAACGATGACGTCTTTCGGCGCGAGGCCGAGTCCGCGGGTGACGAGACCTTGGCCACTCGCGGGAATTTGAGTCGGCGTCCACATCTCCATGACGCCGTTCTTGAACACCGCCGTGCAGTTCTGCGGCTCGAGCGTCGCGTGCGCGAGAAACGGGTAGTGATACGCGGCTTCGACTGCCTTCGCGCCAGCCGGTAGCGGCGCCGGCGGAGTCGCTTTCGCGAGTTGATCCGCCTGGCGCGCCATCTCCGCACTGCTTTGTGCGGCGACGGGCCCCTCGTCCCACTGAACCTTCAGCGCGTCGGTCGCGCTGAACGCGTTCCACGTCGTGTCGGCGACGATGGCGACGCCGGGCGTCAAAGTCTCGATGCCGTCGAGGATGAACGCATCGCGCACGCCGAGCCGACTCTTCACTTCATCCAGGTTGGCGCTTTTCGGTTTTCCGCCGAAGACGGGACACTTCGTGTACGTCGCGAAGAGCATTCCCGGCAGCTTCACGTCGATGCCGAAGAGTGGCGCGCCCGTGACGACTTTCTGATTGTCGACGCCGGGAACGCGCGTGCCGAGCAGCTTGAAGTCTTTTGGGTCTTTGAGCGGCGCGTTCTCGGGAGGAGTTAGCGTTGCGGCCTTCGCCACGAGATCGCCGTACCTGGCGCGTCGCTTCGACGCGGCATGAATGACCGCGCTTCGCTCCGTCGTGCACTCGCTCTCCGGCACGCCCCACGTCTGCGCGGCGGCGGCGACGAGCATGGCGCGGGCGGTCGCGCCGGCTCGACGGAGCGGCGTGTAGTTGCCGACCGTCGATCCGCTGCCGACGGACGCCTGGCGGCCATACGCCGAATTCAAATCGCCCTGCACGATCGTCACATCTTCCCACGCGACGTCGAGCTCCTCGGCGACAATCATGGGAAGCCCGGTCTTGATGCCCTGCCCCATCTCGGAGTTCGGCGCGATGATCGACACCGCTCCGTTCGGCGCGATGCTGATGAACACGTTCGGCGCGAAGGTCTCCGCGATCGGGGCGCTCTCCGCGTAGGCGACGGATTCTCCGAAGCGGAGATACGCGCCGAACAACAGGCCGCCCCCCGCGAGCGCGCTGACCTTGATGAACTCTCGTCGGTCGACTGCCGGCGGCGATGACTTGCGAAGCGGTTTCATTCGCGGCCTCCCTTGTCCGATATGCCGGAGGCGGCCAACTCGGCGGCGCGCTTGATACCGGCCCGCATGCGAGTGTACGACGCGCAGCGGCAAAGATTGCCCGCCATCGTCTTGTCGATTTCGGCGTCGCTCGGCCGCGGATCTTGTTTGAGCAGCGAGGCCGCCGTCATGAGCTGGCCGGACTGGCAGTAGCCGCATTGCGGAACATCCAGCTCGACCCACGCCCGCTGGAGCGGATGCTTACCGTCCGGCGAAAGGCCTTCTATGGTAGTGATGGCTGCCCGGCCCACCTCGGAGACCGGCGTCTGGCACGCCCGCCGAGGCGAACCGTCGACGTGAATCGTGCACGCGCCGCACTCGCCGATTCCGCAGCCGTACTTGGTGCCGACCAGGCCCAAGGAGTCGCGGAGCACCCAGAGCATCGGTGTGTCCGGCGCCACGTCGACCGTTTTCGACTGCCCGTTGACGCTGAGAGTGTACTTGCTCATCCGTGCCCCTTTGGCGGGTTCTTCTAGCACGTTGATACCAGTGACGATGGAGCGCAAGCGTCGCCCCCAATGGCTGGAACCAAACGCGCCTCGTTTCCGTAGGGACCTGGCGAGGGCGATCCAGTCCTCGATGGCAGCAACATTCCACAGCCAGCGGTGCCGGTTGGAGGCATGCGATGCGCGTTCTTTGGACACTCCTCAAGGTCATCATCGGGCTCGCCATCACGATCCCGGTTGCGCTTCTTGCGCTGGCGCTGACCGCCGGCCTCGTCGGTACCCTTTTCGCCCTTCTCGTGATCGCCTTCAAGCTGGCGATCGTCGGGGTGATCGGGTACGGGGTTTATCGTTTCGCGCGCGCTATCTTCGCGCCGTCCCACACATCGCGCCCCGCGCCGATTCGCGAGTTCCCGCCGGCGGCGGCTCCGGATCCCTACTATGACGCGGCTTTGAGGGAGCTCGACACAGAGCTGGGCGTCCGGCCGCGCGGCTGACCCAGTAGTCGTCGGCTAATCACGGCGCGACGTACAGGTCTGTCCGAACGGCACCTCCGCCAAGGTGCTCGCGCAGCGTGAGCGTGAGCTGACGCCCGTCCAGTCGGAACAACCTACGAGTGCACCGACGGCAAGGGCGATCAGGATTCGTGATTTCACGGGCGGCTATGATGGGCGTGCGGCCTACTGAGGCGCTACGACGTCAAAGGTTAAACAGCTGCTGACAACCTAGCCGTCGACGCAGGCTGGTGCGGTCGTTGCGGGAGATGCATTTCTCCTCGCTCACGGACTACTTGCACCTGGAGTGCCAGCATGAACCGCCGCCTCACTCGCGTGGTCGCTTGCACGGCCGCGATACTCGCAATCCCTGTGACGACGAGCGCTCAGCGCACAATCGCGGGCCTCGATGCCGCGGCGATGGATACGGCGGTGCGCCCGGGGAACGACTTCTACAAATACGCGAACGGCAACTGGGATCGCGCGACCAAGATCCCGCCGGAGCGGAGCAGCTTCGGTTCCTTCGATATCGCTGCGAAGCGGGCTGAAGCGAACGTGATCGAGATCGTGCATCGCGCGGCCGCGGTACACACCGCAGACGGAACCGATGAGCGCAAGGAAGCTGACTTCTATCACGCCTATCTCGACACGGCGGCGATCGCGACGCGGGGGACTTCGCCGATCCGGCCGCTGCTCGACAGTATCGCCGCGATCTCGAGCAGAGCGGCGCTCGCGCATTTCATCGGTGCGCATCTCCGGGCCGACGTCGACCCGATCAACAACACGAATCTGCACACGGACAATCCGTTCGGGCTCTGGGTCGCTCAGGACTTCAACCACCCGGGACGCAACGCGGCGTATCTGCTTCAGGGCGGCGTCGCGATGCCCGACCGGAGCTATTACCTCGACACGTCGCCGGCGATGCTCGCGATGCGGGTCGCGTATCGCGCGCACGTCGAGAAAATGCTCACACTCGCCGGCATTGCGAGCGCGCGGGCGAACGCCGACTCGCTGATCGCGCTCGAAACGCGAATCGCCCGCGTGCACTGGAAGGTCGAGGACAGCGAGGACCCGGTGAAGGGCAACAACCACTGGGCGCGCGCCGATTTTGCGCGCAAGGCGCCGGGGCTCGATTGGAACGAGTTCTTTGCCGCGGCCGGACTGGCCAATGAGGATTCGCTCGTCGCCTGGCAGCCGAGCGCCATTACCGGGATCGCCGCGCTCGCGGGAAATCAAGCGCTCGCATCGTGGAAGGCCTTGCTCACTTATCACGCGATCGAGGATCATGCTGCCGTGCTGCCGGCCTCGTTCGATCGCGAGTCCTTCGCATTCTTCGGCAAGACCTTGAACGGCACCGAGGAGCAGGAGTCGCGCGATCGGCGCGCCGTGGCCGCGACGAGTGACGCGCTCGGTTTCGTCGTCGGCAAGGCATACGTCGACCGATACTTTCCGCCGGCAGCCAAGGCGAACGCGCAGAATATGGTGGCGGGCCTCATTCGCGCGTTCGAGCATCGCATCGACGCGCTCGCCTGGATGGCGCCGTCGACCAAGGCGGAGGCAAAAGCCAAGCTTCAGACGCTTCGCGTCGGCATCGGCTATCCGGACCAATGGCCGAGTTATGCCGCGCTGGTCGTGTCTCCGACGGATGCATACGGCAACGCGGATCGGGTCGAACGCTTTCAGTTCTCCCGCAGCATCGCCGATCTTCGCAAGCCCGTGGATCCGAACATGTGGGTCATGACGCCGCAGACGGTGAACGCGGTCAACATGCCGGCGATGAACGCGCTCAACTTTCCGGCGGCGGTCCTCCAACCGCCCTTTTTCGACGCGGAGCGGGCCGACGCGATGAACTACGGCGGCATCGGCGCGGTGATCGGACATGAGATCAGCCACAGCTTCGACAATCTCGGTGCCGCGTTCGATGCCAAGGGCCTGATGCGCAACTGGTGGACGCCGTCGGATTTCGCGCACTTCAAGAGCTCGACGCACGCGTTGGCGCTTCAGTACGGCGCGTACCATCCCTTCCCCGACCTGGCGATCAACGGACAACAGACGCTGAGCGAGAACATCGCGGATCTCGCCGGCATCACCGCCGCATACGACGCGTTCCATGCCTCGCTCGCCGCGAAGTCGGCGCCGGCGGTGGGCGGCCTCACGGGGGATCAGCAGCTCTTTTTGAGCTTCGCGCAGATCTGGCGGACGAAGTTCCGCGATCCCGCCCTGCGGCGGCAGTTGCTGACGAACGGGCACTCGCCGGGACCGTGGCGTGCGCTCACGGTGCGCAATCTCGACCCGTGGTATCCGGCCTTCAACGTGAAGGCGGGAGAGAAGCTGTACCTCGCGCCGGCGGATCGCGTGCGGATTTGGTGACAGAGTGTCACCAGGCCGAAGCGCCGCCTAACGCTCCGGTGTGATGAGCGCGACGAACGGGGGATAGCGGCGAAGTGGGTCGAGAACAGGCGAAACGTGCCAGGCGAACATAGGCTGGCCGCGCGCGACCGCCTGCCGAAGGAGTTGCGTCGCCCGCTCCGAGTCGCCGAGGTGGGCGATGATCGCCGCCTGCGCGAACGTATTGCCGCCGAACATCCATCGGCGATCGAGGGCTCCGAGCGAGTCGGCGGTGTGCGCCGCGGCGATGCGATCGTGGCTGCGCAGGAACCGCGTGACGGCGAGATACGCGGGCGCCTGGAACCACGGATCGGGCTGCGCCCGGGCGAAGTACGTCTCGGCCGAATCGAGCCCGCCGAGTAGAAAGAACGCGAGACCGTGACGGAACGCGCGAATGCTTGGCTCCTGCTTCATCGGATGCGCTGAACACCACGCGAGCGCCAGCCGCGCAATCTCCTCGGCTGAGCGCGGATCGCCATGCGCGCGCACCTCGAGTGCGCCGTCCAACACGCCGACGAGAGACGGGCCGACGGAGTCGGTCTCGCCACGAAGCACTGTATCCGCGAGCGCGATGGCGCGCGCGCCGTTCCGCAGGCCAGCCAACGGACTGAGCTCCTGAACGAGCATGTCCCGATTGTCGGGGAACGCTCGACGCCCGCGCTCGAGTGTCGCCAATTCTTCGTCGTAGCGGCCGGCCTCGTGGAGGGCGATCGAGAGCGCGACCCGTTGCAACCCCGCCCCCGCGGCGGTCATCGCGCTGTCCGCGAGCTGGAGCGCCGGGATCGCGAGACGCGGTCTCAGGAGGTAGACAGCGTCAAACCCGACAAGGGAAAGCCAGACGCCGTCGGAATCACGTGCGGCGCTCCCCTGCGCCGCTCGCAGCGCCGCCTCGAGGTCGCCGCGCATCGCCGCCTCGAGCCAATCGAATCGGTAGCGGTCGGTCGGCGTCAACCGCGGGCGCAGCCAACGAGTTCGCTGCACCAAAGAGTCGGCGGCCTCATACTGGCCGGTGCTCACGAACGCGCTCCCGAGCCAGAGGTACGGCTGCGTGAACGTCGAGTCGAGCGCGATCGCGCGCTCGAAATACGGAATCGACCCGGCATTGTCGGCGTGGCGGAGGATCAGCTCGAGGCCGCGAAGATACTCGACGTAGGCCGCATACGTCGGGGGCCGCGTGCCGGCCAAAAGACGGCGCACGGACGACGCTTCTGCAGCAAGCTCGGCGAGCAGCCGCTCGCGCACGGCTTCGATCGCGACCATCGGATCGGCCACCGGACCAGACGCAGGATCGAGAGTGCTTATGATGCGCCCCGTGCGCGCCTCCGTGAGTTGAACGTCGAGCAGGAGCGAGTCGCGGCGACGGACCACGCTTCCCGAAACGAGCAGCCCCGCACCGGTCTTGCTCGCGAGCCGCTGTACGCGTTCGGCATAGGAGCCCTTCGCGTCGCCCAACGCGGCAGCGGCCATGGCGGATGACACGACGCTCAGTGACTCCGTCTGCGTGAGACCTTGTGTCAGCCAGTCCGCCGCGATGCGACCGACGTTGTCGAGTGAGGGATCGCCGGTGAGGTTTTCGAATGGCGCGACGGCGAGCCGGCGCTCCACGATCCGCGCCCCGTGGGATCGCTCCCATAGACCGAGCGCAGTGATGCCGATCGCTGCGACGACCGCGACGCCAACCGTCGTCCGACGCGACAAGCCGAGCAGCCGCGCGACCCGTGCCTTGCCGTGGCTCGCCGCCGGCCGCGAACCAAGCGCATCGAGCGCGTCGACGACTGCCGTTGCCGTCGCGGGACGGTCGGCGGCGTCCTTCGCCAGCAATCGCATGATCAACTCGTCGACCCCGGCCGGCACGTCTGCGCGGCGAGTCACGATCGGCTGAGGCGGGGCACTCATATGCTGGGCGAGAACCTGACGCAACGATCCGCTGAATGGCGTTCGCCCGCAGAGCATCTCGTAGGCAGTGCATCCGAGCGCGTACAGATCAGCCCTGGCGTCGACGTCGGTTTCGCCCGCCGCCTGCTCCGGCGCCATGTACGCCGGCGTGCCGAGCGCGATACCCACCGCGGTGAGCGTCGCCTCCACCGTCGCCGCGCTCACAGCCTTGGCGACACCGAAGTCGGTGACGACTGCGTGGTTCGCCGAGATGAGAACGTTGTCGGGCTTGATGTCGCGGTGCACCAATCCGCGCGCGTGCGCATAGGCCAGCGCGTCGGCGACTTCGCGCAGGATGCGAACCGTCTCGGTGACCGAGAGTTCGCCCTCGCGCTCTAGCTTCGTACGGAGCGACTCACCTTCGACCATCGGCATCGTGTAGTAGAGAATGTCGCCCGCGGTGCCGGCGGTCAGCAGCGGCACGATGTGCGGGTGCTGGAGGCGCGCAGCCATCTGAATCTCGCGACGGAAGCGCTCCGCGCTCACCGCGGCGGCTGTCTCCGGGGGAAGCACCTTCACCACGACTTGCCGGTGAAGCGCGATTTCTTCAGCGACGAAGACGCGAGCCATACCACCGCCACCGAGCTCTCCCTGAAGAGCGTAGGTGGCGCCCAACGAGGCTCGCAGCCGGTCGCGGAGCTCGTTGCGTGCGGCGGGAGATTGCGCGGGATCGTTGGCGTCAGGGCGCCATGCGTCACCCGACGGTGCGTTCATCGGCTGCCTACATCGAGTCGGTATTCGATGGTGCGCGCCAGGCGCTTTGCGACGTCGCTGAGCCGCTCAACGGCTTCATCGAGCGCTCGGAAGGTCGGAATCGGGAGCCGAGTCATGGCCGGGTCGCGAATGTAGACCGCGTCCGAGAATCGAGCAAGCAAAATGCGCGCAGCGCCGAGAGTCGATTCTCCCTTCGAGCGCTCTCTCGCTTACTCCGGGAGGTCCTCGCCATCGTGACGCGCGTTCCTGGCGGTCTCCTCGACGCGGCCGCTGAATTCCATTTATTTCAGCGATCCGCTTCGAGTAAGAGGCCCCAATGGCAAGCCCCGTCCGCGCACGGCGAGTGTTGTTCGCGGTCGCATTTCTGTGCGCCGCATCCGGCACTTCGGTCGGCGCCCAGCACGAAGCGCACAGCTCGTCGGCGCTGGACTCGACGGCCGCCCGATTCGGAAGCGTCTCCTTCGCGAACTCCGGCGCCGCCTCCGCCCAGCCCGCGTTCCTGCGCGGTCTCGCGCTCCTGCACAACTTCGAGTACGACGGAGCCGCCTCGGCATTTCGCGACGCGCAACAGCGTGATCCCGGGTTCGCGATGGCGTACTGGGGCGAGGCGATGACGTACAACCACGGCATCTGGCGCGAACAGGATTCCGTCAAGGCTCGCGCAGTTCTCGCGCGACTCGGCGCCACGCCATCCGAACGTCTCGCGAAAGCCAAGACTCAACGCGAGAAGGATTACCTTGGCACACTCGACATCCTGTACTTCGGCCCCGGCACCAAGAACGGCCGAGACTCGGCGTACGCCGTCGAGACGGGCCGAGTGGCGAAGCGCTACGCCGACGACGCCGACGCTCAGCTCTTTTATTCCCTCGCCTTACTGTCGCTCTTCCCTCGCACCGATTCGACGTATCTCCGCGCCGCGAAGATCGCCGAGGGAATCATGCGCGATCACCCGGGCCATCCCGGCGCGCTGCACTACGTGATTCACGCGTACGACGACCCGGCGCATGCCGCTCAGGGGCTCGCCGCGGCGCGCGCATACTCGAAGGTGGCGCCGGACGCTCCGCACGCGCAGCACATGACGTCTCATATCTTCGTCGCGCTGGGCATGTGGGACGACGTGATCGCCGCGAATGAAGCGTCGATTCGAACGGTCGCGAAAACGGCGAACGCATCGATCGCACCGGTGCTCGGGTGCGGGCACGCGGGTATTTGGCTTCACTACGCGTACCTGCAAGCGGGCCGGCTCGCGGACGCCCGGCGGCTCTCCTCAGCGTGCCAGGAGCGCGCTGCGAAGTCCGTGGGTGCCGCGAGCGGGTATGCCGAGATGCGCTTGCAGTACCTCGTCGACGTCGAGCAGGCCGATCCTAGTCTCACGCCGATCGCTGACGTCTCGAAGATGCCGCAGTTCGTCGATCTCACCCAATCGTACGCGACGGCCTACGACGATCTCCGACGCGGCGACACGTCGTCGACGAACGCACTGATGGCTCATTTGCACACCCAAACCGCCGCCATAAGTGGCACCGAGATGGCGGTGATGATGCCCGAGATGATCGGCCAGGCCAGCGTCGTCGAGATGGAGCTCCGCGCCATGGCGAATTCACGCCGCGGAAGAACCGGTGAGGCTATCGCGGAATTGAGCAGGGCCGCCGCGCTGGAAGACTCGCTTCCGTATGAGTTCGGTCCGCCGCCGATCGAGAAGCCGTCACACGAACTGCTAGGCGAGATGCTGCTCGCGGCCGGACGCCCACGCGACGCGCGTCGCGAATTCGAGACCGCGCTCAAGCGAACGCCTGGTCGCTCGCTCGTGCTGCTCGGTCTAGCGCGTGCATGTCGTTCAATGGGCGACGACCCCGCGGCAACGAGCGCATATCGCCGACTGGCCGCGAATTGGAAGAACGCGGACTCGACGATCGCCGCCGTGCGGGAGGTTCGCGCAGGGGCGAAGTAGCGCTGCGGCTCCGTCAGTCGCTCGCTGGTTGCATCACGACCGAAAGCGTCTGCGTGTCCGCGAGATCACCACAACAACCCACTGTCTTGCCCGTGGCCGTGAAGCTCAGAACGCTCGACTGATAGCCCGGCGCATTGAGCGTGACATGATAGTCCCCCGGTGCGCCGTAGATCGTGCAGACGTCTTTGCCACCGGGGCCCTGGCTGCACGAAGTATCCGGCCCCGTTAGAACCGGTCCGGTGACCGTCATCGTGAGTCCCACGATTCCGGCCGGCGCGTTGCTCGCGGTGACGGAAATCTCGGCGGGCGTGGAGAGCGCGCATTGAGTGACGCATACCGTATCGCTGTTGCACGCAACCACGCAGCACGTGAGGGCGAGCCGCCAGGCGGTGAGGCCGCGCGGTCGAGCGATCCGATTCATCGCCATCGTCTCCCGATTGACTGAACGCCGACGTCCCATGTCGGCTTAACCTGTTCGTTCTGGCGCACGTCACCTTCGCACTGTCGAGCTTGATTTGGTAGTCATTGCGCGGCCGCGATGCCTCGGAGGCGTAAACGCAACTGTGCCAGATCGGCCGCGGACAAATAGCGGCCGTCCGCCACGACGCCGGCGATCGTTCGTGTGTTCTTGATGTCGGTGAGTGGATTCCCGGTCAGCAGCACGAGATCCGCGACGCGCCCAACTTCCACCGTGCCGTAGTCGCTGCGCTTGTTCCAGAAGAGCGCCGGATTGATCGTCGCCGTTTGCAGCGCCTCGAGCGGCGTGAACCCTGCCGCGACGAAGCGCTCGAGCTCGAGATGCAGGCTGAATCCTGGCAGCACGTCCACGCCGGCGGGCGTGTCCGTCCCGGCGAGAAACGGGACTTTCGCCGCGTGGAGTTTGCGAACGATGTCCAGCTCGTGCGCGACGAACGTCGCGCGCACCGGCAGCGTGTCGCTCGCGAGACCCTTGCGGATCGACGCGCGCGACTTTGGCCATGACGCGATCCAGCTCTTCGCGGCGAACGCGATGTCGGGATCCTTCATCACCTGCACCGTGTCGACCAACCACTGCCCGCGCTCCCAGAACAACGTCGGACACTGCCACACGTTCGCGGCCGCGATCTGCTTGATGATGGCGGCTTCGCGCGCCGGATCGTAGGTGGCGAGAAATCGACTCGGCCGTTTGGTGCCGCCGTCGTACTTGTCAACGATGTACTTGTCTTCGTCCGGCGAGCTGGCCTCGAAGATCCCGATCAGGTGCTCGAACGTTCGCTGGCCGGCGGTAATCGCTTCCGACGCGCGAATCGCATCGGGGACGTGACCCTCGAACGGGATGCCGACCTTCTTCGCTTCGTCGGCGATCGCGAAGTAGGCGTCGCGCGGCACGCCGGATTGAATCTTGATGAAGTCCACACCGCGCTGCTTGAGCGAATCGACCGCGCGACGTCCAATCGCCGGCGTGGTGATCTCCATCGACGCCGGGAATGACTCGTGCGGCCCGTCGAGCATCGGCCCGGACACCACCATCCTGGGACCGAGCCGTTTGTGCGCGGCGACGTCGGCGCGCGCGCGCAGGATCGCGTCGAGCGCGCTCCCCATGTCGCGAATGCCCGTCACACCGTTCGCGATGAAGAGCGGCAGAATGAGCTCATTGCCCTGCCCCGCGCTCGATCCGAAGTAGACGTGCGTGTGCATGTCCCACAGGCCGGGAATGACGTACATCCCCTTCGCGTCCACGATCTGGTCGCCCTTTTGGGCAGCCCCCCCACGCGGTGCGGTGCCGACGCTCGCGATGCGGTTTCCGCGAATCACGATCGTCGACGACGGATGCAGTTGGCCGGTCGAGACGTCGACGACGTTCGCGTTCGTGATGCGCAGCGTCTGCGCCGCGGCCTGGCGCATCGGCAGGAGACATGTCAGTACGAGGGCGATTCGGCGCATAGTGCTTGGAATCTGGCCGGTCCCCTGTCCTGCGGCACGGCCTCTGCCCCTATTTGATCGCCCATGGCAAAACGATTGCGTTCGCGCTCGCACCCGAAGACCGGCCGTTCCGCGCCGGACACGCTCGTCGAATACCGGCGTAAGCGCGATTTCAGTCGCACGCGCGAGCCCGCCGGCGGCGTCGAGAATCCGCGCGTCGGGACGCTCGCGTTCGTGATCCAGAAGCACCATGCCTCGCACTTGCACTTCGATCTACGCCTGGAGGTCGAGGGCGTAATGAAGAGTTGGGCCGTGCCCAAGGGCCCGAGTCGGGATCCGTCGGTGAAACGGCTGGCGATGCAGGTAGAGGATCACCCCATCGCCTACAACGCGTTCGAGGGAACCATTCCGAAGGGCGAATACGGCGGTGGCACAGTGATGATCTGGGATCGCGGCACGTACACGTCGCCCGACGGCGACGAAGACGCGATCCGGCAAGCGCTCGAGCGCGGCACACTCAAGTTCACGCTCGAAGGCGAAAGACTCCGCGGCACCTGGACGCTTGTCAAACTGCGTGGACGGGGTCGAGAGCGCAGCAGCGGGCGAGAGTGGCTGCTGATCAAGCACGCCGACGAGTTCGTCGTGACCGACGACACGCTGGCGTCTGACGACGTCGCATCCGTTGCCTCAGGGCGGCGGATGGATGAGATCACGTCAGGTTCAAAGCCGGTCTCGATGCCCGCGGGACCGGACATGCCGGAGCGGCCACACCGCCGTTCCTCGCGACCGGTGACACCCACGAAAGCAGCGGAGACCGTGCGGCGCCGCACTCGACATTCGGCGGCCGAGTCAGCGGCTGTCGTAAAAGCGCTCGACGTCGTCGAGGAGGCGGGCGGAAGCGGGCGTGTCGACATTCCGTTAGCAGAGCCGCTGTCGGTGACCAACCTTGGGAAGGTGTACTTCCCGAAGGCGAAGCGCACCAAGGGTGACCTCATGCGCTACTACGCGCGTGCGGCAAAGGCGATTCTGCCGCTGATCGAGGGACGCCCGCTCGTTCTCAAGCGCTACCCGAACGGCGTCGAGGCGAAGCCGTTTTTTCAACAGACCGCGCCCGACGATGCGCCGTCGTCTCTCCGCATCGAGACGGTCCCGTCGGAGAGCACCTCGGGTCGGCGCATCATCGGCGGCGACCTGTTCACGCTCCTCTATTGCGTGCAACTCGGAGCCATCGAGCTACATCCGTGGCACTCGCGCGTGGGGTCGCTGGGCTTTCCCGACTACACGATCCTCGACCTCGATCCCGGGCCCAAGGCTTCATTCGGCGCAGTGGTCGCGGTAGCTCGCGCCATCAAGGCACTTCTCGATGACGACGGACTCACGGCAGGTGTGAAGACGTCGGGATCGCATGGCCTTCACATCGTGCTTCCGTTGCCGCCGAAGACCAACCAGGAGGCGGCGCTGCTCGTGGCCCAAATCATCGCCACGCGGATTGCGGCTGAGATGCCCAAGGTCGCGACGGTCGTCCGCAGTCGCGCGTCCCGGCCTTCGGGGACTGTATATGTCGACTACCTGCAAAACATCGTGGGCAAGAGCGTCGCGTCCGCCTTTTCCGTGCGGCCGCGCGTGGACGCAACCGTTTCGACGCCGCTCGAGTGGTCGGAGGTGACGGCGCGACTGCGTCCGGACCGTTTCACAATGGACGTCGCCCTCGACCAGCTGGACGAACGCGCAAAACTCTGGCGCAAGGCGATGGCGGGGACCAACGACATCACGGTCCTACACAAAGACACGTGATCGACGGGCTGAGCGCCGGCACAGCGGGTTAGCGACCGGCACGGTTGCTGCCCATGAGCCTGTGATGCTTCTGGCGCCACGCAACCTTTCACGGCTTTCGGCCACTGTCGGGCTGTTCAGCCGATACGGCCTCGCGGATTTCGCGCGGCAGCAAGGGCTGCATGGACTCGCGAACCAGCCTGACGACGTCGGCGTCGGTGTGGACGCGAGCCCCGAACGCGCCAAAGCGTTTCGGCGGCGGCTCGTCGAGCTCGGCCCCGCGTACATCAAGCTCGGCCAAGCGCTCTCGACACGGCCGGACCTGTTGCCGCCGCCGTACATCGCCGAGCTGGAGCAATTGCAAGACGACGTTCCACCGGTTCCGTTCGACGACATTCGCGACATCGTCGAGCACGAGCTACAGGGCCGGCTGAGCAAGCTCTTCATGTCCTTCGACCCGCATCCACTCGGCTCCGCGAGCCTGGGGCAGGCGCACGCGGCGTCGCTGCGCGACGGCCGGAGCGTCGTCGTCAAGGTTCAACGGCCGGGACTTCGCGAGCAGCTGGGTGGCGACATCGCGTTCTTCCGCGAGCTCGCCGACTTTCTCGAGGATCACACGAACGCCGGCGCCCGCGTCGACCTCGCCGGAATCATTCAGCAGCTCGAACGGGCACTCGCCGACGAGTTGGACTACCGCATCGAGGCGCGGAACGCGGCGACCTTCCGTCACTCGCTCGCCGAGTTTCCGCGGATCCTCGTGCCGCGAGTGATCGAAGCCTATTCGACGTCATGCGTCCTCACTACGGAACGTGTGCGGGGGACGAAGGTGAGCGACATCTCGCCGCTCGTGCGGCTCGAGCACGACTTCGCTCCCGTCGCGGCGGATCTCACGCGCGCGTATCTGAAACAGATCACCCTCGACGGGCACTTTCACGCCGACCCGCATCCTGGAAACGTCTTCGTCCTCTTGCCGGAGTCGGACAATCCCGCGACGCCGTCGGAGATTCGCGCCACGGATCGACGCCGAGAGAAGCGCCAGCCCGTTACGCCGCTGTCGCGAATCGAGCGGCAAGCACAGGACGATGCGGCGCCGACACCGCGCGACTTGGATGTGAGGCTGGCTCTGATCGACTTCGGGATGACCGCACGTCTCTCGACCGGAATGCGCGAGCAAGTCGTGCGGCTGCTCATGGACATGACGGAGAATCGCGGCGAAGACGCGGCGGACGCGCTGACCGAGATTGGCGACGAGCTGCCGAGCTTCGACCGGACCCGATTCGTGAATCAGATCGCGTCGCTGATCACACGGGATTTCGATTCCACGATCGGGGCCATCGATACCGGGTCCCTGCTCTACGACCTAATCAACATTTCGTTCCGAGAGGGGTTGCGGCTGCCGAGTGAGTTGACGCTGCTCGCCAAGGCGATGGTCAACCTCGACGCCGTGACGCGTGCCATCGACCCGACGTTTTCGCCGATCCAGACAATTCGCGATTACGGAAAGCAACTCGCGGCTGAGCGCGCACGGCGCGACATCAGTCCGCGGCGGCTGGCCGAGCTGGCGATTCAGGGATCGGAATTGGCGATGGCGCTCCCGCATCGCATCGATCTGATCACCAGCCGCCTGGCGTCGAACGAGTTTCAGACCACCGTCGAGGTACCGCAGCTCACGTCGCTGATCGAAGCAATGCAGAAGGTCGCGAACCGCGTGTTCTCGGGGCTCGTGCTGGCGGGCGTGCTCGTCGCCAGCGCGATGGTTCTGCCAAACCGCCGCATCCTCGGCACCGCGGGATTTCTTCTCGCGGGAATCATCGGCGTGTGGATGGTGTTGGCGATCGTGTGGTCCGACCGCAAACCGCCCGGCCAGTAGCGTGGAACCGATCGCCGTCCCCGATCCTCACGGGCGAACGCGAATGATCGTCTTCCCAGGGCGTCGTTCGGTCGCGTTGAAGGCGGCGACCGCATCGTCGAGAGTCGAGACGGTGCCGATGTTCGTCCGCAGTCGTCCGTCCCGCACGCGCTGAACGATCTCGCTCAGTTGGGCACGATCGGACTCGACAACGAAGTCGACCGCCAGCCCCTCGGCGGGGCGTGCCTCGCTCGGACCGACGATGGACACCAGCGTTCCTCCGGCTCGAACGAGGCGCGCGGACCGCTTCCCGATGTCGCCGCCGATGAGATCGAATACCAGGTCGACGGCGCCGACGTCTTCCAGTGCGTCGTTCTCGAGGTCGACGAACACCTGGGCGCCAAAGTCGAGCGCCTTCTGACGGTCGGCGGCGCGTCCGGTGCCGATGACGTATGCGCCCGCCAATTGCGCGAGCTGCGTCACCATCGAGCCGACTGCGCCCGCCGCGCCATGCGCCACGACGCTCTGCCCTGCCCGAAGGCGGCCGTGCTCGAACAGTCCCTGCCATGCAGTTAGGCCCGAGATCGGCAGGCTCGCGCCCACCGTGAAGTCAACGTCGCCGGGCAGCGGCGCGAGGTTGCGCGCCTCGACGGCTGCGTACTCGGCCAGGGTGCCGTCGCGATACCAGTCCGCGAGGCCAAACACCCGCTGTCCGATCGACAGTCCGGTCGTGCCATAGCCGAGGGCAGTGATCACTCCGGCCAGCTCGTGCCCGGGAATCGAGGGTGCTCGGTCACGGTGGAGGCGATCGGTCCAGGTCGAGGGCCACGCCAACTCAGTCCCGACGAACCCCGACGCGTGCACCTGAACGACGACGTCGTTTATCGCTGCCTGCGGCTCCGGCCGCTCGACCAGCCTCATTCCGGCCGTTCCCGCGGCCTGATCCGTCACCACTATCGCCTTCATCGTCTGCTTCCTTGTGCGTGGTGCGTCGCCGTCTCTCGAATTCCCCTGCAAGATTCAATCACCCGGTTTTCATGGGTACCGTTGCTCGCTAGATGGCGGCTGCGAGCCACAAGACATCAGGGCTGAGCGTCTCGAGCTCGTGACCGGTGCGCGTCTCGCTGAACTCTCGCGGCGTCGGTCATATACCGCTCTCATACTTTTCTCATATCGAGTCTCATTAAAACGCAAAAGCCCACCATCTCCACGGCTCACGAGCCACGGTCGAGCTGTCGCGGCAGCGCGACGGCTCCCGGCTGCGAGGCACCAACGTTGTGATTCGGTTGCCCTGGGTCGGGTCGCGATGAATGTGCTCGTTGTGGACGATGAGCCGTTGGCACGGCAGGTGCTCCGGCGCGCACTAGACGGCTTGCCGAACATTGCGTGTGTCGGCGAGTGCGGCCGCCGCGACGAGGCGGTTGCGATGATTCTCGAGCGCAAACCGGACATCGTGTTACTGAATGTGCAGCTCGGCCGCACGACGGCATTCGAGATCATCGAAGACATCGGCGTCGACGAAATGCCGCTGGTCATCTGCTAACGACTTAGCGCAGATTCGTGCCTCAACGGTCCCCAACGGTCCCCGTGTGAGATCCCCCAGCCGCGGCACGTCGAGCTTCGCTCAGCGAATCATCGAGGTCTGGTTCGATCATCACAAAACCGGAGCCTTTGGTCCGAATTCGCGGATACGCTTGTCGCACAGACAGTCGATCGTCGACTCGAACGAGGAGGAGCATCGGGAGATAGTTCAGTTCAATCGGCGCGAGTCGCGGCTAGCGGATCCACGCGCGAAGCACGTCGCGCAGGAATCCAGATCGCGACGAGTGCAGCACCCGCAACTACCGCGACGACTCCTGCATACGTGCCGGGATCGAAGGGCGAGAGATCGAACAGCAACGCCCGTAGCACGCGTGTCGTCGCGAGGGCACCCGCGATGCCGACGGCACCGCCAATTGCTACGAGCGCCGCCCCTTCGCCGACGATGAGTCGTTGCACGTGCGCGCCACTCGCCCCAAGCGCAATGCGGATTCCAATCTCACGGGTGCGCGTCGCGACGGCCAACGACATGACGCCGTAGACGCCGATGGCAGCGAGCAGCAGCGCCGCGAACGCGAACAGGGTCAAGAGCACGGCACTGAACCGCGCCCGCGCCGTCGCGTCAGCCGCGCGGTCGCGCATCGGCCGCATATCTGACACGACCGACGACGGCGCGACAGCATGGATCGCGCGACGCACAGCCCCACCGAGCGACGCCGGATCAACTGTCGCGCGGACAAAGACCGTCATGTCGGTGAACGGCGACTGGTAGACTGATGCGTAGACACCTGCGGTGGCCGCCGAGTCAGCACGTCGCCGCACGTCGCCGACGATACCGATCACCTCCGCGTCCTTCAGGCCGCCCATCCCAAGCTCGATGTGCTTCCCGACCGGATCCTCGTTCGGCCAGAATTTTCGAACGGCCGCTTCGTTCACGACTACCACCTGCTGCGTGCCTGCGCGGTCCGCCGCACTGAAGATGCGGCCGCGCTTGAGCGGAATGTGCATCGTCGCGAACCATGTGGGCGATGCCCAGTCTACGCTCACGCTCCGGCTGTTTGCGACATCGACCTCGCTGCGGTTGAGGAAGCGGATGTTGGTCGAGTTGCACGCTCCGCCGAGCGGCGGGCAGTTGTTGAGCGACGCGTCGGCAACTCCTGGCAGGGCCGCGATGCGCTCGAGAACGTCCGTGAAGAGCGGAGGCACCGATTCGCGTTTGACCGTATCGCCGGCGACGCTGAGGCGAACGGTGAGCACGTCGCGCCCGTCGAATCCCGTGTCCACCGCCAGCAACTTGCCGAGGCTTCGGATCATCAGGCCCGAACCGGCGAGAAGGACGAGGGCGAGCGCGACTTCAGCGATCACCAATACGCGCCGGCCGGCAAGCGTGCGACCGGCGCCGCGTTTCGCCTCGGAGCTACCAGTCTTCAGTGCACCCGCGAGAGACGAATGCGTGACGCCGATCGCAGGAGCAAGCCCGAAGGCGGCACCAATGACGAGCGCCACGCCAAAGGCGAAACCCAGCGCAACCCAATCCAACGAGATTGAGGACATTGCGATCGCACCTACGGCGCCGGACTGGCCAACACGGAGAGTCGTCGCGGGGTTCACGGAGGCGAGTGCGCGCACGCCGAACCACGCAACCAGCACGCCGCCCGCGCCGCCAAGGAGTGCGAGGAGCAATCCCTCCGTGAGCAGAAGGCGCGCAACTCGCGTGCGATTCGCGCCAATCGCGAAGCGGATCGCCATTTCGCGCTGCCTTGCTCGAGCACGGCCCAGGAGCAGGTTGGCGACATTGGCGCAGGTGATCAACAACACGAGCGCGACGGCGGCGAAGAGAACCAGCACGGAACGTTTGACGAGCGGAGCAACACGCGCGTTGTCGAGCGGCTCCGAGGCCGCGCCCCACTTCACCTTGTCCCAATCGTTGGGATGCGCGTCGTTCACGACGACGCCAAGCCGCTTGACCTCCGCGGTGGCTAGCGGCGTTACGACGCCCGCTGCTCGGCGCGCGACAAGCCAGAAGCTGTGCGATTGCGCGGTGAGTCTCGTGGCCGGCTGGACCGTGATGGGAACGAAGATGTCGGCTTGCCCCGTCAGGCCGCGGAAACCGGGTGGTGTGACGCCGATGATCACGAACGGATCTCGGTTCAGGTCGATCGTCTTCCCAATGACCAGGGCGTCTCGGTTGAAGCGACGCACCCAATAGTCATATGAAAGAACCGTCACTCCAGGCACGCCAAACTGCGTGTCGAGCTCGCGATCGAAGTCATTGCCCAACGCGGGCGCAATCCCCAACGTGCGAAGGTACGTGGCGCTGACGGACTCCGCGCCGATGCTCTCCACCTCTCCGCTCGTCACCCGGAACCGGTCCGGCCCGTAGAGCGCGAGCTCGGAGAACACCCGCTGTGCGGCCCGGAATGTGAGGAACTTGGGATACGACCAGACCGACTGGTCGTCAGCGGGCCGGTCGCCTCGCGGCGGTTTCACCAATGTGACTTTCATCAACTCGTCGGGCGTCGCGTACGGCAACGGGCGAAACAGGAGCGCGTTCGTAGCGCTGAAGAGGGCCGTTGTCGCGCCGATACCGATGGCAAGTGAGAGTACGGCGACGGCCGTGAACGCCGGCCGCCGCGTAAGCCCCCTCATCGCGAACCGAACGTCCTGCGCGAGCTGCTCTATGCCGATCATTCCCCACATATCGTGACTCTCTTGCTGGATGGTGGTCCGGTTGCCGAACCTGCGGCGCGCCGCCACTCGCGCTTCGCCTTCGGGCACGCCGGCGCGTTGGAGCGACTCGGCGCGGAGCGCGACGTGCAACCGCATCTCGTCTTCGAGGTCTGCCGCCATTCTGTCGCGGCGCACGAGAAACACGAGTCGCCGCCAGAAGTCACCAGGGAATGGCATCGGTCAAGCGGGGCGGAGGATGCGGACGATGGCCGCGGAGACAGTCGTATAGTCCGCGACCTCGCGATTGAACTGCCGCTGCCCGGCGGGCGTGAGCCGGTAGTAGCGCGCGCGACGATTTTCCGCCGTGCGGCCCCACGTCCCGCTAATCCAACCTTTGATGAGCATTCGCTGAAGCGCCGGATACAGCGAACCTTCTTCGACATGCAGCACGTCCGAAGAGGCCAGCTGAATGGCCTCAGCGATCTCGAATCCGTGGAGGGCATCGCTGCGTGCGAGCGTGCTGAGAATCAGCATGTCGAGCGTTCCCGGAGGGATTTCATGGCGAGCGCGGGTCATAACATAGATAGACTATGTTATCATGCGCCATAATTGTCAAGCGACATTGCAGTCGCCGTGTTCATCTGGCGCTCGAGCGAATCGGAGCGAGGTACGCCTGACCCGCCGCGGCCCCCGACGTCCCGCCGGCGCAGTTGGTCGTTGCCAGCGGCGCGTACGTCGCATCCCACGTTTGATTAATCTCTAAGTGGTGTATTCGAACACACTTGGAGTCGCGGGCCGTGGTCGGCCTGTCACCACGGTCCCCAAGCTGGGGACCGTTGTGGGGACCGTTGGCGACGCGCAAAACGGCCTGCCGAGATCGCCAGACCGTCGATTGAACCGCTATGTGGTGAGTGAAAGAGCGGGCGACCGGACTCGAACCGGCGACGTCCAGCTTGGGAAGCTGGCATTCTACCAACTGAATTACGCCCGCGTAGGTTGAAGATACGCCGCCCTCCTGTGGCCTGCCATGCTCCGTCTGACACTCGCCGCGCTGCATCTCCTCGCCCTCGGCATCGGACTCGGTGGCATCTGGGGACGCGCGCGAGAGTTGGCGCAACGCCCGCTCGAGATGAGCGGCATGCGCCGCGCTTTCGCCGCGGATTCCTGGTGGGGCATCGCGGCGTTGCTCTGGCTCGTCACGGGACTTTGGCGTCTGTTCGCCGGTACCGAAAAGGCGACGAGCTACTACACCCGCGACGAGTCGACGAAACGGTCGCCCGGCGCATCAGCATCATCAGCTACATCCAGGCCGCCTTGCTCTTGGCGATGGTCGTCGCCGCCGTGTCGATGGCGCGGGGATACGGGTATCGTCCCGCCCCGATCCCCTGAGCCGAGGCACTGAAAATCCTTGCGCGTGGTCGATTTCGTCGCTATCTTCCGTTCGCCAAGCGAGACACGCGCTGTGACGCGTGGACATGTTCCGAGCGTTTTCTGGGGCCTGCCGAATTGCAAGCAGGCCTTTTTTTCGTTCAAGTCGCGAGGATCCGCATTCCGCGGAAACGCCCGTCGTGAGGGCTTGATCACGAAGCACGTTGTGTCGGCTGGTACGGCTAAGTCCGCACTCCCAACACAGCAAATCAACACCAAGGAGTAGGACATGCGTACGACCGGCACCGTGAAGTGGTTCAACGACGCCAAGGGCTTCGGCTTTATCACCCCCGAGGGCGGCCAGAAGGACTGCTTCGTCCATCACTCGGCCATTCAGGGCAGCGGCTTCAAGACGCTTTCCGAAGGCGAGCGGGTGGAGTTCGACGTCGTGCAGGGCCAGAAAGGCCCGGCCGCGGAGAACGTGACAAAGCTGGGTCGCTAACCCGGCCGACCGCTCCCTAGCGGGAGCGAACAGGCGCCGCGCAGTCGAGCCGTATATCGGCTCGGTTGCGCGGCGCTTGTGTTATGAACGGGTCGCACAGCGCCTCGTAATCGCTCGCCGGTAGGAATTCACGAGCGAGGAGCGCGAGGGCCGCGTCCTCGGCCGCCGCGTGCGCGGCGGCGAAGGCCCGGCGATCGCTCGGCGTCGAGCAACTCGGCCTGCTCACATAGAACGCCGAGGTCTCGATCGCGTCGCACGCGTACCACGCGGCGACGTCCAGCCCGCGCCCATTGATCGTCGAGACGAGCAGCGCCGACGCCGTAGCGCGCGTTGCATGCGCAGACGCATCCCGCAGAAGCGAGTTGCCGACTTCGACCCAGTCCGAGGGGGACAGCTCGGCCAATCGTTCCGCGAACGAACGCACAGCCTCGAGGCCCGCGTCCGACGATCGAGAGTCGGTGAGCGAGCCGGGCAATGACGACGCGGAGTCAGGAAACGCGATCATGCTGCGATGAGTAGGGACGTCTCGAACGTACGAATTCGTTCGTAAACACCGCACAAAGCCATACCCCGTCGCCGTGAAGACTACGTAAACGCAGCCCGCGCTTTGCGTTTTCTTTATGGCCGCGCGCGTCCCCTTTTGTGCGCTCCGTGCGACGCGCCCGATAGCGTCAAGAAAATGAAATCTCCCTCCACCCTCGCGATGCTCACGCTCGTCGCGGGGTTACGACGCATCGGAGGTCACGTTCGACTGCATGCCGGATCAGTTCACCACATTCCGGCTCGAGATCGATCACCGCGAGTCGAACGTGCCGTACTTCGCCGGACCCGGCGGTGTGACTCCCGTCGGCGGCAATCAGGGACAGCCGGGGTCGTTCGTGCCCGGCTTCTTTCCCGACCTGCGTAGGACCGAGACACGCCTCAACCTGGCACTGTTGGTGAAGATGTAGCGGCAGGTTCCCAACGTTTTCCACGAGGCGGCAGTGGCGCACTCGGTAGCCGGGCCGAGCTTGCTCTCTGACACGCGGATGCGCGAGCGTCCGGTGGCCACGCCCGCGCTCGCTATTGCCTCACTCACGGCACTCGGCGTCGTCTTTGGTGACCTCGGCACGAGTCCGCTTTACGCGATGCAGGAGGCGTTTCACGGCACGCGCGGCGTCGCGCCCACTCCCGAGAACGTTCTCGGCGTAGCGTCGCTGTTCTTGTGGGCGCTCGTGTTGATGGTGAGCCTCAAGTACGTCGCCGTGCTCATGCGTGCCGGGAATCGAGGCGAGGGCGGCATTCTCGCGCTGCTCGCTCTGTTCCTCGGCGACCGAAAGCACGTTCACCGCGCGACGATGGTGATCGCGCTCGGGTTGTTCGGTACTGCGATGCTTTACGGCGACGGTATCCTCACGCCCGCGGTCTCGGTGCTCAGCGCGGTAGAAGGACTTCAGATCGCGGCGCCGGCTCTCCGGCCGTTCGTGGTCCCGCTCACGATCGTCATTCTCATCGGGCTCTTCTCGCTGCAGCGGCGCGGATCGGGCCGGGTGGGAAGGATCTTCGGTCCGATCCTCGGCACGTGGTTCGTCGTCATCGCTGTCCTCGGCGTCAACTCGCTCGCGCAGAACCCCGCCGCCCTCGCGGCGATCAATCCGTGGTACGCGGTGCGATTCTTCTCGCACGCGGGACCGAACGGTTTTCTCGCCCTCGGCGCGGTCGTGCTCTGTCTCACCGGCGGAGAGGCGTTGTACGCCGACATGGGACACTTCGGCCCGCGGCCGATTCGGTTCGCGTGGTACGCGCTCGCGCTCCCGGCGCTGACGTTGAGCTATCTGGGCCAGGCGGCGAACCTGCTTCAGCATCCGGAAGCGGCGTCTCGTCCTTTTTACTCGATGGTCCCGGACTGGGCACTCTACCCGATGGTCGTGCTCGCAACCGCTTCGACGATCATCGCCTCGCAGGCGCTGATCGCCGCGGTGTTTTCACTCACGCGCCAGGCGGCCCAGCTCGGCTTCGCGCCGCGCGTGAACGTCGTGCACACGTCCGGATCGGTCATTGGTCAGATCTACTTGCCGAGCCTGAATTGGGCGCTCCTCGGCGCGACGGTGGCGGTCGTTCTCGCCTTCCGATCATCCGACCGGCTTGCGGCCGCGTTCGGACTCGCGGTTTCGACGACGATGGCGATCACCACGGTGCTGTTCGGGATCGTGGCCCGCTCGAGATTCCACTGGCCGCGCTGGCGCGTGGCGGCGGTGGCCGGCGGATTTCTGATCGCCGATCTCGCGTTCGTCGTGGCGAACGCATTCAAGTTCCTCGATGGTGGTTGGCTGCCGGTCGTCATTGGCGCCATCGTGTTCGCGACGATGTGGACGTGGTACGTCGGCCGCCGGATCTTGATGAACGCGACCCATGACACGGGCATGCCGGTCCACGATTTTCTCACGAGCTTGTCCCGCGACCCACCGGTCCGGGTACCCGGCGTCGCCGTATTTCTCGCGACCGACATCGACGTCGTGCCTCTCGTGCTGTTGCACCACTTACAGCACAATCAGGTCCTGCACGAAACCGTCGTCTTGTTGAAGGTGTCCACCGAAGACGTACCGCGAGTGCGCAGCGTCGACCGGCTTCAGCTATCGGAGCTGTCGCTCGGGTTCAACACGGTTTACGCGCACTATGGCTTCATGGAAGAGCCGGACGTGCCGAGTATCATTCGGCGCGCCGCGTCAATGTCGGCGGACAACGGTGCGCCGTTCATTCCGGACGATCCCCCGCGGACGACCTACTATCTCGGAAAGGTCACCGTCATTCCGCCGTCGCAAACGGAAGCAGGACTGATGGCGCGCTGGCGCGTGATGTTCTTTCGTTGGCTGAAGCGCAACGAGCGTAGCGCGACGCTTTACTTCGGTCTTCCTTCCAATCGAGTAGTGGAGTTGGGTACGCGAATCGAGTTGTGAAAGGCTCAGCGCTCGCCGTCGCGGTCACCGTCCGTTCCCCCCCCGCTCCCCGCGCCCCCGCCCCACCACCGCGACTTCAACTCGGCCAGCCAGCGATCCCTCTGCACCTCGTCGATCGCGCCGGCCTCGAACGCCTCGTTGACGCGCTCGCGCTCCGTGGTGCCGATCAGGCGTCGCGCGGCGCGAGTCGCCGCTTCGCCTCCGCCGAGCTGCGTGCCGAGCCAGATCAGAGCGCGCTCGGCCCGGTCGAGGCGCTCGTCGTATTCGTCGGCGAGCGCGCGGCGCATCGTTTCGTTGGTGGCGACCATCGCGCCGGTCCGCTCCACGTCGTCGAGCGACGAGTGCGCACTGAGTAGCGCGAGTTGCGTGCCCAGGTAGCCCGCATGGTCCCCTGTCTGGCTGCGCAAACCGAGCCATCGCAGCGTGGGCCCGATGCTGATCCCCTGAATGAGAATCGAGAGGATCACGACGTCGAACGTCATCGTGATCAACAGGTCGCGTTGTGGGAACGTTTCGGGAATGCTGATGGCGAGGACCATCGACAGCGCGCCGCGCAGGCCGCCCCAAGAGAGGATCGTGGTCCATCGACGCGGCAGCCTGAGTTTGTTCGGCAGGAGGGCCGCGACGCCCCACGTCATGACCGCGCGCGAGACGGTCACGATCACGAACGCGACGATGATCACTCTCCAGTTCTCGACCAGCGTCGGCGGTTTGACCATCAACCCGATCGACAGAAACACGAACGAGTTGAGCACGAACGCCACGTACTCCCAAAAGGTCGACGTGGCGATGCGGGCGGAGGCCGTCATGCCTCG
>DASYSS010000009.1 GCA_036003045.1 Gemmatimonadaceae bacterium | reverse complement strand
TATCTACCCGCGCGTCGGGCGGCACGCGTGGATCCGGCCGGCGCGTTGCGAGCGGACTAGCGTCGGCGGCAGGTCAGCGGTCGATGTAGTCGCGCAGGCGCGCGAGCATCCGTGCGTCGGTCGCCGTGGGGTCGGTCCCCTTGGGTGTCTCGATGACTTTCGGGACGCGGGCCAGCCGGCCGTCGTTCATGATGCGGCGGAACGCGTCGTGCCCAAGCGATCCTTCGCCGATCAGCTCGTGGCGGTCTCGCTTCGATGCGCACGGCGTCTTCGAGTCGTTGAGGTGCATGACGCGCAGACGCGCGAGTCCGAGCACGTCGTCGAACCGCCGCCAGACGTCGTCGTACGTCTTTACGAGATCGTAGCCGGCGGAATAGGCGTGGCACGTGTCGATGCACACGGCGAGTCGATCTCGCAATGGCGATGGAATCGCGTCGATGATCGCCGCCAGCTCCTCGAACGTCGCGCCGAGCACCGTGCCGGCGCCCGCCGTCGATTCGAGACAGAGAATCGTGCGGCCCGGCACGCGAGACAACGCTTCGGTGATCGCGGCCGCGTTGCGCTGAATGCCGCTCGCGCGGTCGTCGATGAAGTTGCCGGGATGCGAGACGAGACAATCGATACCGAGCGATTCGCAGCGCGTCAGCTCGCTCACGAACGACTCGATCGATCGCCGACGCAGCACTGGATCCGGACTGGCGAGGTTGATCAGATACGAGTCGTGGGCGATGGTCGCGCCGACGCGCGTTGACCCGAGCGCGTCTCGAAACGCCGTCGATTCCTCGTCGGCGCAGGCGCGCTCGGCCCAGCGGCTGGCCATCTTCGTGAAGATCTGCATCGCCGTGGCGCCGATCGCCCGCGCGCGGCGCGGTGCGTGATGCGTGCCGCCCGCGATCGAAACATGCGCGCCGAGCAGCAGCGCGTCGCTCCACTCGGGGGCGCGCCAGGCCGGGTCGTCGGCGCTATCGCGAACCTGGGCGACGCGGCGGACGCGCGGCTTTTTCGCAATCGCCTTCGGCGCGGATCGCTTCTTCTTGGCGACTCCACGCTTCTTGCCGCCCTTCGCCTTCGCGGCAGACCGCCGGCGACGCTTACCCGTCGAGCTCTTGCGACTTGCCATGGAATGAGCGGCCGCACCGCGGACAATGGATCGGGCCACTCTCGCTCAGCGCATAGTCGTACTCACGTCCGCACGAACACGCGTCCTCGAGCGACTCGTTGCCGCAGCCGATGCAGTAGCGGTCGTCCGGGTCGTAGGCGCGAAAGCGTCCGCAGATCGAGCACCGCTTGGTCATCAACGGCGGCATGCGAGGATTGGGGGGGCCACGCCGAAACGTAGCGGCGCGCGCGCTACCGCTGGTCTCTCAACCAGCTCGCCGGATCCACCGACGCGGGCCGGCCGTCCGCGCCACCGTGCCGAATCTCGAAGTGAAGGTGCGGCGGGAGCTCCGGATCGGAGACGCCGACCTGCCCGATGACCTGTCCCTTGGCCACCGTCTGCTGCGAGCGCACCTCGGCACGGTCCAGCGAGCCGTAGATCGAGTAGTCGCCGCCGCCGTGGTCGATGATGACCGTCAAGCCGTACGTCCCGAGCTGGCCGACGTTCACCACTCGGCCCGGTGCCACGGCCGAGACGCTCGTGCCGACCGGGGCTTTGATGCCGACGCCGTTCCACCGGATCGTCGTGTTGCTCGCCGTCTGCGCTTTGCCAAAGGTGTAGACGAGCGGACCATTCACCGGCCAATCGAGCCGTCCGTAATCGCTCGTGTGAATGGTGCTCGTGCTGATCGCCGCGTTCGGCCGCGCCGTCTCGAGGCGCCGGCGGTCGGCGTCGAGGTTCGCGATGATGTTCGCGAACTGGGCCTCGGTCGCCTTGATGCGGAGCAGGCGATCCTCCGTCTCTCTCGCCTGAACTCTCGTACGCGCCAGCGTCGCACCGCGCTCCTCCTCGAGCGTGCGCAGCTGTGCCTCCTCGTGCGCCTTGTCGCTCCGGTTCACCTCGAGCGCGCTCCGTAGACCGACGAGGCGCGTCTGCTCGTGCGTCACGCGGTCGTGCAACTCTTCGACGCGTTTGACGAGCGCGCGATCGTGTAGCGCGAGCGTGTGGAGATACTTGTAGCGCGCCGCGAGCTCGCCGAACGACCGCGCTGACAACATCGCTTGCGTCGTGAACAGCGGGCCGCGCTTGTAGATCTCGACCAGGCGGGCGTGCAGCGTGCTCCGCTTGGCGTCGAGCTCCTTTTGCGCGCTCGCGACGTTCTTGGTGGCGGCGTCGGTCTCACCGCTGATCGTCGCCAACTGGTCGTCGAGGGCGTGTACGAGGCGGGCGGTGGCGTCGGCGCGCTCGTTCAGATTCGTGACTTCGGCGTCGAGATCGTGGACGCTGCTCTGAAGGTCGGCCGCTTGTTTCTCGAGCTCCTCGCGCTCGCGGCGGATCTTGTCGAGAGTATCGCGCTGGGCGCGGATCCGGTCGCTCTGCGCCGATGCCGCGGCGGGGGCGACACTCAACGCCAGCGCGGCCAGCGCCACCATTACGACATGCCGCGGCTTCATACTTGCCGCAGATGCCGCCCCACCGACACGACGCTTCCGGCAAGCCCCATCACGGCGCCGGAGAGAATCCCGAGCAGCGCGAGATCCCGATCGAAGAACACCGTCTGAAAATGCAGATACTGCCCGAGCATTCGCATCGCGATGTACGTCAGGCCGAGCGCCATCGCCCCGCCCAACACACCCTTCACCGAGCTCTCTATATGGAAGGGGCGGCTGATGTAGCCGTCCGTCGCGCCGACGAGGCGCATGATCGAGATCTCTCGGCTGCGGGCGAGCACCGCCATGCGGATCGTCGCACCGATGATGATCAGCGCCACGGCGGCGAACGCGAGACCAAGCGCGATGCCGGCGACGCCGGCGATGTTCCGCAGCTTGTAGAGTTGTGTGATCCACTCCTCGCCGAAGCGCACGTCGTCGACGAAGTCCATCTCGCGCATTCGATCGGCGACGCGGCGCACCGACGCCGGGTCGCGATTTCCCGGCTTGAGCTTGACGTCGATCGACGCGGGCAGAACGCCGGCCTCGAAGACGTCCTTGAACTCGCCGAGCTCCTTCTTGGCGCGCTCGAGCGCTTCGTCCTGCGAGACGACGTCGACCTTCAGCACCTCGGGGAATTTGGAGATGCGGTCGGCCGCGTCGGCGACGTCCTTGTCGGAGGTGCTGTCGGCGATGAACGCTCGAATCTCGACGCGTTCCTCGATCCGCTGGAGTGCGGCGCGGATGTTCAGCGCCACCAATCCGAACAAACCGAAGGCGAAAAGCGAAAACGCGATGGTCGTGATGCTCAGCGCGCTCAGGAGCGGCGCGCGGCGAAAGGCCGTGAACGCGGTCTGGAACGACGTCATCACTCGACTTCCAGCTCGACTTTCGGCGTTTCGGCCGAATCGAATACGAGCTCGCCGTGATTCAGCTCGATGCAGCGGTAGTCGCTGGATCTCACCAAGTCGAGATCATGCGTCGCCATGATCACGGCGGTGCCGGACGCGTTGATCTCGCGCAGCAGTTGGAAGATTCCGCGGCTCGCGCGGTCGTCGAGGTTGCCGGTGGGCTCGTCGGCAACGAGGACGAAGGGGTCGTTGACCAGCGCGCGAGCGAACGCGACGCGCTGCTGCTCGCCGCCCGACAGTTCTTTGGGATACGCCGTGGCCTTGGACGACAGACCGACTTGCGTCAGCACGCGCGCCACTCGACCCCCGATCGACGCGCGCGGCGCGCCGATCACCTCGAGCGCGAACGCGACGTTGCCCTCAGCCGTCCGGTCCTCGAGCAGCCCAAAGTCCTGGAAGACGATGCCGAGGCGACGGCGAAGCTGGGCGACGTCGCGTCGCTTGATGGCGGTCGAGCTGTAGCCGCTCACCCGGACTTCGCCGGAGGAGGGCCGCTCTTCCATATAGAGGAGCTTGAGGATCGTGCTCTTCCCGGCGCCGCTCGGGCCCGTGAGGAACACGAACTCGCCTTTGGCGATGCGGAAGGTGACGTTTCGCAACGCCGAACTTCCCGCGACGGCACGGGGATAGACCTTCGAGACTCGATCGAAGCGGATCATC
>DASYSS010000008.1 GCA_036003045.1 Gemmatimonadaceae bacterium | reverse complement strand
GGAATACAACCGCACGGCCGCGCCGATCCTCGTGAAGGCGCGGCCGTTTTGCGTCAGCCAGGCATAGCGATTCGGATCGATCGCCTGCTCCGGCTGGAGAATGGACTCGCTGATCGCGAACCACCCTTTCGACGGCTGGTACGGATCGATCGCGCCAGTGAGCGGAACGCCGACGAGCGTCGGGCTGGTGGTGCTGAAGAGCGCCCCTCGCAACGACGTGATATGGCGTTCGCGGCAGGCGAGCGCGAGACGGTAGAGATCCTGTCCCCAATCGAAGTTGCTCTCGACGACGACGCGTTCGGGATGGGCACCGGCGAACGCATTCATCCACGGCAGCGACTCGGGAACGACATCGGCGATGAGCCAGATGAGGAGCACGGCCGTGATCGGACGCCGCACCAGCGCGACGCCGGCGAGGATCGCCATGAAGATGTAGATCGGGAGCACATGCCGCACGCCGAGGTTGATGTGCGACGGCAGGACCGCGAGAAGGAGCGCGAGCGCCATGAGCGCGAGCTCCCGATGTTTCTTCAGCGAGAAGAGTCCGACGCCGAGCAGCAACAGCAGCGGAATCGGCGTCTTGATCGCGAGGACGAGCGGGAAGTAGTACCAGCGTCCGCGCGGCCAGACCTTCCCGAGGATGAACACCGGCGTGCCGCGCTCGTCGTGCTGTTTCACTCGCAGAAGACCGAACAGGTACTGAGGCGCAGGCAAGTTCACGCGCTCGGCGATCCAGCGACTCCCGAACGCATGCTCCGTCTGCTGCGGCGCGGTCTGGTCCATCGCGACCATGCGCGAGTGGTGGAAGAAGTACCCACCCCACACGATCACGAACGCGATGAGAAGAATCACGATGATCGTCCTCGTGTGGCGCGGGCTTTCTAGCCCGCGCTCGGAGGCGGGCAGGAAAACCCGCCCCACACGAAGAACATGCCTCACAATCGCAATCACCGCGCAGATCCCAAAAAACAACAGGAACGTGAACTTGCACAACGCGCCAAAGCCTATGACCGCGCCGAGCGCGATGGTCCACGGCCACGTCGGCCTCGCGAGCCAGCGATAGAGCACCCACAGCGCCAGAGCGACGGCCGCCGTTCCCGCCATGTCGGTCGTCGCGAGGCCGCCGTGCGCGAGCACCGGCGGCGTCAGCACGAACGCGGTCGCGGCGGCCAGACCGATCGTCGCACCGAATAGATCGCGGCCGAGGAGCGCGACGGCGACGATCGCGATCACGACGAAGAGCAGATTGCCCGTGCGCGCTCGCGCGATATCACGCATCGCGTCTCCGTTCGCGCCGAGAAGAGCGTCGGCGAGATGGAGCTCACGGGCGTCGCCGCCGCGTGCGTAAGCGTCGAACGCAGCCACGTGCGTCGACGCCAGCGGCAGCGCCAACACCGCACGAGCGAGCGGCGGATGCTCGGAGTCGATCGTGTATTTGTGCTGCGTCAGGTACTCATACCCGGCAGCGAGATGAACCGGCTCGTCAGTCGTCGGGCTGAAGACGTGATGCGTGGCGCGGATGCGGAGCACCGCGAACGCGCAGATCACAACGATGCCGAACCAC
>DASYSS010000007.1 GCA_036003045.1 Gemmatimonadaceae bacterium | reverse complement strand
CCCGAAGCGTCGAGCCAGTCGGCGTTCGTGAGGTTGAGCGCGTCGAGCGAGAGGCGGTACGCGCCTAGATTCCACGAGACACGCGCGTTTCCCGTGACGTAGCGCTTCTCCATCGCCCGGCGCGCCAGCTCCATGTCGATGCGCGCCGTGATCGCGCGTTGCCGCGGCGTCGACACCTTCACGCCCGCCTGACGCGTGATCGGGCGCAGCGCGTATTTCCCGACGAGCGCCGCTCCCTGCGACGACGTCAGCGAAAGCCCATCCGCGAAGAGCGACGCACGCAATCCATCGACGGCGGGCAGGTCGAGCGACGACTCGATGCCTCGGTACGTCGCATCGCCGACGTTCGTCGTTCGCCAGAGCGCGGTCGGCGCGGCGTCCACAGGCTTTACCCAGTCGATCAAGTTCGTCGCCCGGCGCACGAAGCCGGTCACGTCGAGCGACCATTCGCCGGCATCCGCGCGCGCGCCGAGATCCCCCGTCCAGAATCGCTCCGATTGAAGATCGGGGTCGCCTTGGTTCGACGGGTCGGTGTAGAAGCGCTCCGTCCACGTCGGTGCGCGAAACCCTGCTCCGCCGTTCGCGTGGAGCCGCACGTTGGGTCCAACAGGCGCGCTCGCGCTCAACGACGGCGAGAAGAAGTCGCCGTACACCGACGAGTGATCGTCGCGGAGACCGAGGTCGGCCATCGCCGACGACGGATTCCCCGCCGTCGCTTCGCCAAAGAGCGCGACGCGCCAATCGCGGTGCGCCCCGAGTCTCGCACTCGAGAGCTGGTCGTGCACGCCCTCGGTGCCAAGCGCAATCACAACCGGTCCAGTCGAGTGCGTCGCGACGGCGTCGCCGGTCGTCTGCCAGCTTTCGTGGCGGTTTTCATAAATCGACGGATCGCCGCGCACGAGCACGTAGTGATCCTGGTGCCGTCGCGTCGATCCCGACACCGCGAGACTCCAGTCGCCGAGGGACTCGTCCCACCGCGAATCGAGCGTGGTCGTCGTCGTGCGCTCGATGGAGTTGTACGGCGCGTAGAAGTCGGCCGCGCCGAAGTCTCGCACGCCCAGCGCGAGATTCGTTCGCAAAAAGCCCCCCGGCGTCGGCGCGGACAGCGACACGCGTCCCTGCCCGATCCGATAGTCGGCGCCATCGCGATGGCCGTCGGACTTGTCGAAGTCGGCCGCCGCCGCGAGCGAAAGGGCGTCGCTCGATGTGCCTCCGGCCAACCCGCCGCCGACGGTGCCGAAGCTGCCCGATCGCGCGCGAACTTCGCCCGGCTGATTGCGCCGCGTGATGATGTCGATCACTCCGCCGACCGCGTCCGGGCCGTAGAGCGCCGAGCCCATTCCGCGCAGCACCTCGATTCGCTCGATCGATTCGAGCGGCACCGCGACGTCGAGCGTGTAGTGCGCCGACTGCACGTCGGTCATTCGCACGCCGTCCACGAGCATCACGACCTGCTCGGGCGAGCTGCCGCGAATCGAGACGTCGGCCTGCGCCGCCGACCGTCCGTACACGTCGACGCCCATCACCGTCGACAAGATGTCCGACACGTTGCGCGCCGCTAACCGCGCGATCTGTTCGCGCGAGATGACCTCGACGCTGCGCGCGACACCCGACGCGCGAGTTCGGGACGCCACCACGGTGACCGTGTCGAGCGCCGGCTGCTGGCCCGTCAGGGTGCCGCCGAGCAGACAGGTCGGTAGCACAAAGCCGCCCGCCCGGAACACCCGGAGCAGATGAGACATGTGGTAGTGGATTTTGAAGGGGGGGAGGAGGAGCGCGAGGAATGTCGAATCGACGCCTAATACACGCAAATCGACTGGGGCGACCGGACGTTTCCGCGTGACAGTGAAGGTCTCCCGATCGAGCGAGACCCTCTGCCTTTTGCCAAAGGGTCTTGCTGTTCCCGTCCAAGTGTGCGGTTCCAACCGTTTTGCCGTTCAGTTACCCGCGACCGCCGGCATCGAGACGCGACTGCCAGTCGGCGAGGACGACTTTATGGGCGTGAAGCCCCGTTCGATGAAGCGGGCGATCCCGTCGAAGTAAAGACGTCGTCCCCGAACGAAGTCACGCCCTTCAGTTGCGCATAGCCGAGGTGTCCGAGACCGAACATGTCCTCGACGCTCCTGAGCAGCGAATAGTGGTTGTACGGCGTCTCCGACACCGTGCCCGGCTTGATGTAAGGGGAGAGAAGCACCGCGCCGATGCGCCCGCCGCCGAACAGGCCGTCCTGCGCCACACGCGCGTTCGGGCCTGGCACCTGTCCGCAGCACGACGTGCGGTCGAGTGACAGCGCCTCGTCGAACGTGATGATGAGCAGACCGTCGTCGCGGAAAGCCTGCGACTGCGTGATGATCGGCACCCAGTGCTTGAGAAACAGATTCGCCGATTCCAGTCCCCCCGGCTCGCCGTTCACGCACGGCCGGTCGTGTCCATCGTGGCAGAGGTTGGGCGTGATGAACGAGAAGTTCGGTGTCGTCGACGCGGACTCGAGATCCTTGAGCAGCGCGGGCAGCGGCACGATGCGCCGTTTACAGGATGGCGAATCGATCACCGAATGGAAGTACATGAACGGGTTGTGCTTCGTCGCGTATTGATCCTTCGGCGTCGCCCATTCGGTGGAGTCCGGGAGACCGATCGTCGGATGTCCGCAGGTCGCCGCCTCGCGAGTGCTGTCCGCTCCCATGTCCTCCATGTACCCGCGCCATGTGTACGTACGCGCCTCGAGCTGATTCGCGATCGTCTTCACCGACGCGGGATACACGCACCCCGCGCCGACGGGGATTCCCTCGGCGGTGCCGGTCTGAACGAAGTCGACGAACCGAGGACAATCGATCTGCGTGAGCGCCGTAGCCGGCATTCCGCTGACCATCGCGATGTAGTTGTCGAGGCTGAAGTGCCCGATGCCGTAGTACTGCCGGAGAAGCGCGCCTTGCTTGGTCAGCGTATCGGCGAGATAGGTCGCGCGCGTCGTCGGCGCGAAGGTCGTGTCGTAGCCTTGGTTCTCGAGCACGATCACGAACACGTGCTTGATCGGCGGCGTCGCCATGGCGACGCTCCCCGCCGCCTCTCGTCCGCTCGGCGCGCTGCAAGCCGCCACGAACGCTGCCGCCGACAGCGCGGACGCGGCCGCGAAGGTCCGGTGGCTCCACAAGCGATTCATCTAATGATTGCCTCGGGTGTTGGTGAGTCCGCTTCCGTCGTGCGTGTAACCTACTCGCACACCGCGCCTTCGGATGTAGGGCCCGCCGCACTGGTATTGATCGTGCGATATGGCAAACGCGACCGCCCGACCCATGGTCGGGGACGCTCGCACCCCACGCCTATGAATTTCTTCACTCGTCTCATCGATTTCATCACCCTGGGCTCGGAAGCCCCGTTTCGACGGCTCTTCGCGTATTACGCGGCCGTCGTCCTCGTGTTCTTCCTGCTCTACAAGTTCTTTCCGGCCATCGACAGCGTCATGTCCGGTGACCGGTTGGTGGAGCTAGCCAAGACGCCTTCGTTCCTGCAAGACGGATTGTCGACGGGCCAAGTCCAAGCTCCCGTCGCCAGCATCCAATCGCGATTCGAGTTCGGCTTCAACACGCTCTTCGTATTCGTCAGCACGTTCGTGTTGATGCTGCCGGTGACGTGGGTGTACATGTCGGCCCGTTGGGGCCGCGGGTACAACCAGTCGGTCGTTCAGGCGCTGATCGTTCTGCCGATGATCGTCGCCGGCGTCATCCTGATCGTCCGCAACAGCCTGGCCTTGGCGTTCAGCCTGGGCGGCATCGTCGCCGCGGTGCGCTTCCGCACCAACATGAGCGACACGCGCGACATCGTCTATATCTTCCTCGCCATCGTCGTCGGGTTCGCCGCGGGCGTGCAAGTCATCATGGTGGCGCTCCTGCTCACGGTGCTGTTCAATTTCGTGCTCGTCGCGCTCTGGCGATACGACTTCGGCCGTCCGGTGCTCGAGCCGACCGCGGCGGCGACGTGGGCCGAGCCGCTGCACGATCTCGCCGGAACGGATCACGGCGGTGTGCCCGTTCCGGATCGCGACCTCGTCCTCGCGCTGACCCCGAAGAAAGCCGAGGCGCTCGCCGAGCGGTTCGAGCGAGTCAAGGACATCCTCGGCCCCAAGGGCAAGAAGCCGAAGTACGACGCCATCGTCGCGATCACGACAAACGAGGTCAGCGCGGCCCAGAAGACCTTGGAGCCCGCCCTCGACAACGTCACGAAGCGCTGGCGGCTCGACGAGGTCGTCAACAACCAGGGCAAGCCGTCGGAGCTCTACTACCTCGTGCACACGCGCAAGTCGGTGCCGCGCGACGCGATGGTGACCGCCATTCGTGCGACGGCAAACGGCACGATCACCGACGTCGACGTCGAAATCGGAGACGCGATCGACAAGGAGCGCGGCGAGGAGCGGCAGGCGCGCAAAGAGCGCGAGAAGGGGATCGAGGGATGACCCGGGTGTGGCACGTCGCCGCGTTGGCGACGTGCATTCTTGCGGCGGCGGCGTGCCAGCGGACACGCGATGATCTAGCAGCCGTCGATACCAGCCAGGTCGCCGTCGCCCGGGCTACTCGGCTCCAGCGCGCGCTGGCCAGCAACGATCCGACGTGGGAAACGACGCCGCTCGCCCGGTGGGTGCTGCCGCGCGAGCTTCGCGAGATCTCCGGACTCACCCTCACGAACGACGGCCGCCTCCTCGCTCAGACGGACGAGGTCGGAAAGGTGTGGGAATTGGACTACCGCCGCGGAATTCTCGTCAAACGATTCGCGCTCGGACAAGGCGGCGTCCACGGCGACTTCGAAGGCATCACGACGGTCGACAGCGTGATGTACCTGCTCACGAGCAAGGGAAAGCTGTACGAATTCCACGAGGGAGCGAATCACGCGGACGTCGGCTTCGAGGTTCACGACACCAAGCTCGACGACGCGTGCGAGTTCGAAGGTCTCGCCTTCGATCGCCCTCTCAACTCGCTCCTGCTGGCGTGCAAACGTGTCCTCGACTCGACCGTCCAGAACTCGATCGTGATCTACCGGTGGCGGCTCCACGGCGACAAGCGGGATCGTTTGTCTCGGCTCGTCGTGCCGCTCGCCGGCGTCATCGGTTCGAACGACTGGAAAACGTTTCATCCGTCGGACATCACCATCGATCCGTTCAACGGCAACTACGTGTTGATCGCGTCCAAGGAGCGCGGCCTGATCGAGATCACCCCCGCCGGCGCGCCGGTAACGGCACGGCCGCTTCCCGCCGACCACATTCAGGCGGAAGGCGTCGCAATCACGAGGGACAGCATTCTGATCATCAGTGACGAAGGCGGCACTGACCTCGGCATGATCACTCTTTATCGATGGCCGTAGCATGCGCGACTTCATACAACTTTACGCCCGGCGCGCGATCGTTCGCGTGGCCGTCGTCAGCATAGCGGTTCCGGCAACAGCGGTTGCGCTCCAGCAACCGGCGCCTCCGGCGCCCAAGGACATCTCGGTGAAGGTGAAGGCGGCGAAAGGCCCGGCCGCTCCGGCGGAGAGCGCGACGGTCGTCGCCGGAGCGCACTATCGCGGCGACGGGGTCGTTCGTTGGTTCGACGGTGACGGATATCGGGAGCTCTGGACGACGCCGATTCGCGTCCCCGTGCTCAATCTCCAAACGTTCGTCCCCGGCGGTCTCAAACCGCTCAAGGAAGGCGGGGGCTTTCAGACGAAGAGCCTGCGCTTCGAGGCGGCCAACGGCGATGAGTGGGTCTTCCGACTCGTCGACAAGCGCGCCGGCGCCGTCCCATCTGAACTCCGCCGAACTCCGATCGAGAAGATCGTGCAGGACCTCCAGAGCTCGCAGAATCCGGCTGGGTTTCTGGCATCCGCGCCGATCGCCGAGGCGGCCGGCGTGCTGCACCCAACCGGCATGTTGATGGTGATGCCGAACGATCCCGCGTTGGGCGATTTCCGCAGGGATTTCGCCGGCCAGCTTGGCGAGATCGAGCGCTACCCGAACGTGCCGAAGGCTGACGACGAGGAAAAGGTCGTTCAGGACACGAAGGAAGCCAAGAAAGCGAAAGACGAGAAAGCGGCGGACGAGAAACCGAAGGACGAAAAGACGAAAGACGAAAAGAAAGAGGCAGCCGGCAAGCTGAAGGGCGACGACGAACGCCTGGGCTTCGCCGGCGCGTCGAAAATCATCGACAGCGATGAGCTGCGGAAGCTGATCAACACCGACGCCAAGGACCAAGTCGACGCGCGGGCGTTCCTCATGGCCCGTTTGACCGACTTCCTCATCAACGACAACGACCGGCACGCCGGCCAATGGAAATGGGCGGAATTCCCCTCTGCGAAACACGAGTGGGAACCGATCGCCCGCGACCGCGATCATGCCTTCGTGACGTACGGAGGCGTCGTCGGCGCCACCGGCCGGATGGTCAAATCGACCGTCGTGTCGTTCTCGAGCGCGCCGCTCGTCGCGGGACTCATCGCGCAGAACGCCATCGACGTCAGGCTGCTCTCGGGGTTGGAGAAGCCAGTCTGGGATTCCATCGCGCACGAGCTTCAGCGGCGCATCACCGACTCGGTGATTCACACGGCCGCCATGTCCCTGCCGATCGAGTACCGGTCGGCGGCGCCGAACATGGAAGCGGTACTCAAGCGGCGCCGCGACGCGATTCCCACTGCCGCCGATCAGTACTACCGCATGCTCGCCGAGCGCGTGCAGGTCGACGGCACGAACTCATCCGACCGGGCGAGCATCGTACGAACGGCCGACGGCTCGGTGGATGTCAGGCTCGAGTCGGAAGGCACCACGTTCTATGAACGCCGTTTCCGTCCCGGAGAAACGCGCGAGATCCTTGTGTATCTGCACAACGGTGACGACACCGCGATCGTCACCGGACGCGCCGACGAGAGCATTCTCGTGCGCGTCATCGGCGGAAACGGCGACAACGTGCTCATCGACTCGTCGACCGTCGGCGGGCGCACCCACCCGACGCATTTCTACGAGGCGGGTCCGACGAGCGGCGTCACCTACGGTCCCGACACCGACTTCGTGCGCACGCCGTGGGAAGAGCAGCGAGGCAAGGTGAGCCGGGCCGTGCCGAACTACGGCTCCGGCATTCTGCCACACGTCGGACTCAACGATCCGCGCACGCTCGGATGGACGCCGCTGCTCGGTTTCAAGCGCTACACGTATGGCTTCCTCGATCGTCCGTACTCGTCGATGCTCGGCGTCGACGCCGAGTACGCGATGCAGTTCAAGGGCGCGCGGCTGACGGTGCTCGGCGACAAGCGTTTCGAGTCGTCGCCGCTCCATGTCGGCGTCCTGGGCCGAGTGTCCGATCTCCAATACGTGAACTTCTTCGGCTTCGGCAACTCGACCGTCGTCGACACGCTTCACCACCCCGACTCGTTCTTTGAGGTCCATCAGCGACAATGGACGATGAGTCCAGTCGTCGGGTACTCCATCGGACAGTGGACCGACCTGACACTGGGTCCGGGGTTCACGCATGCGACGACGGACAGCGCGAGCAGCCCGTTCCTCGGCGTCACTCGACCGTACGGGTTCGGCAACTTCAACGAGGGCACGCTGCAACTCACCGCGCGCTACAACTACAATCCGCCGCGGATCGACTCGATCACGCCGTCGAATCACATCGTGGCGGTCGCGAGCGGGGGCGTCTATCCGAAGATGATGGACGTAACGTCCACCTTCGGCAAAGCGACGCTCGCCCTGGCCGGGGACCTTCAACTGCCGATCCCCACGTCGCCGACGCTGACGTTCCGCAGCGGCGGAACGAAGGTGTGGGGCGACTTCCCGTTCTTCGAGGCGGCGACGATCGGGGGCGACCACACGACGCAGTTCATCGACGCGCAACGTTTCGCCGGTGACGCCTCGCTCTACGCGACATCGCAGCTGCTCGTGCCGCTGACGCAGTTCCGAGTCATCATCCCGGTTCGAGGCGGCGTCGTGGGCGTCGCTGAAGCGGGGCGCGTTTACGTAAATGGCTCGTCGCCCGGCGGCTGGCATTCAACGGCGGGGGGCGGCATCTGGATTGGCCGTCTCTACGGACCGCAGACGCTGAGTTTGGTCGAAACGGGCGGCTTCAAGAGCGGAGTTCAGGTTCGGCTCGGCTTGAGTTTCTAACGGCGCGGAAATCGCGACGCTCGAGGCGGCGGAAACGGGGGTACCGTACTCGGTGCGTCGGCTTGGGCGTGGACCATCTGCAGCACTTGCGCTCTGTTTTTCGATTCAGTGCAAGCCGAGCGTGCGCATCACGCCGCCGCCGGCCGCCGCCCCGGCGGAGCAGGTCGCGTTGAGCGGCGCGTACGCGATGGTCGGCGTCGGCGACATCGCGAGCTGCTCGCAGCGGCTCGGCATCGAGACGGCGATGCTCGTCGACAGCGTGCTTCGCGCCGACAGCGTGGCGGGCGTGCAGGCATCCGTGTTCACGCTCGGCGACAACGTCTATTCCTCGGGCACGACCGAACAATTCGAGAAATGTTTTACGCCGTCGTGGGGCGATCCGAAGCGGCGGATCATGAAGAGCCTCCACCCCACGCCCGGTAACCACGAGTACTACTCGCCCAACGCGGACCCGTATTACCGATACTTCGGTCCCGCGGCGGGCGTTGTCGGCAAGGGCTACTACAGCTACGACGTCGCGAAGTGGCACGTCGTCGTCGTCAACAGCGAGTTGTTCGTGAACTCGATGTTCAGCGATTCGGCGCGGAAGGAACAACTCGACTGGGTCGCGCAGGACCTCAAGGCTCATAAGGCGCTTTGCACGATCGCGTACTGGCACCATCCGCGGTTCAGCTCCGGCTGGCACGGCAACGACACGAGGTTCACGCCGCTGTGGCAAATCCTCCATGACCACGATGTCGACCTCGTGCTGAACGGCCACGACCACGACTACGAGCGATTCGCGCCGATGGCGCCGAGCGGCGTCCTCGACTCGGCGAAGGGAATCGCCGAAATCGTCGCCGGCACCGGCGGTGAAGACCTGCGCGGGTTCAACGACATCGTCCCGAATTCCGTGTATCGCATTGAGGGTCGAGCCGGCGTCTTGCTGCTCACGCTCGGCGACAAGGAGTGGCGGTCGGCGTGGGTCGAGGTCGGCGGACGCGTCTGGGATCAGGCCGGCGGCAAGTGCCACTAGCGAGCCCGGGCGCGGAACTTACGGATCACTGAATCTCACCGCGGGTAATACGACGTGACCCGATCGGCGGTATTTCAGCGGCCGCCGCGCGGGGAATCGGACGGGACCGTCGGACGGCGCGTTGTTCCTCAGCCGATCCGGACCGTGCGTGCGGAGCGCCGTTTCAGTAACTCCGCCCCACCTTGCCCTCGAGCACTCGAGAGTCTTGTCGTGATAAAAATCAAACGCGGCGCCGGCTTCCTTCCCGCGGGTGTGATCCTTCTCGCGAGCTGCAAACCCCCGATGCACATGACGCCGATCCCAGCGGCGGATCCTCAGGTCCGGCAGACGGGCTCGTCTGCGGCCGCACCGGTCATGATCGATCTCGGCAACGTGGCACCCGCGCCTGGAAGCCAGGTGATGATCGGCGTAGGCGACATCGCGAGTTGCACGCAGAAGCTCGGGCTCGCCACGGCGATGGTCGTCGACAGCGTCATCAAGTCGGACAGCGTCTCCAATCTGCCGACGTCGGTGTTCACGCTCGGCGACAACGTCTACTCGAGCGGCACCGAGGCGCAATTCAAGGATTGTTTCACGCCGGCGTGGGGCAACCCGAAGCTTCGGCTCATGTCGAACATCCACCCGACGCCGGGCAACCACGACTACGGAACGGGCCAGGCCGCGCCGTACTACAAGTACTTCGGCAAGGCCGCCGGCGTCGACGGCACGGGCAACTACAGCTACGACGTCGGGAAATGGCACGTCATCGCGCTGAACAGCGAGACGGTATCCGGTTCAGAGTTCTCTGATGCCGACCGCGGCGCTCAGATGAAGTGGCTCGAGAAGGACCTCAAGGATCACGACGCCGCGTGCACGATCGCGTATTGGCACAACCCGCGCTACAGCTCGGGCTGGCATGGCAATGACACACGGTTCACTCCGATCTGGCAAACGCTCTATGACCACGGGGTCGATCTCGTGCTCAACGGACACGACCACGATTACGAACGGTTTCGCCCGATGACCCCCGCCGGCGTGCTCGACACCGCGAAGGGAATCACCGAGATCGTGGCAGGCACGGGCGGCGAAGAGTTGCGCGGATTCAACCAACTCCAGCCGAACTCGGCGTATCAGATCGAAGGCCGGGCCGGCGTGTTGAAGCTCACGCTCGGAGAGGACGGATGGAGATCGGAGTTCATCGAGGCCGGTGGGCGCGTGTGGGACCGGTCGTCGGGAAAGTGCCACTAACAAAGGCGCAGAGGCTCCCGCACTAAATCGGATCTCTGCGAGGCGAGACTTTAGTCGTCAGGCGGCAGCGACAGTCGACAGGTGACTGCGCTGCCGTCTTGTTTTTTCCTGTCGCTGACGCTGTCGCTGACGACTAGAGTGTTCGGCGAAGCAGCGGACTCGTTTAGTGCGCGTCCCGTTTTCCAGTGCTTGACTTTCAGGGGAACATCCGAGATGCATGGGGGAACAAGTAATTGGCATCCATCGCCGGTTCCCCACTCGGAGGCTCCAGTCGGTGCGGCTCGAATTTCTGTCGATTGCCTTCGCGGCGTTGCGCGCCAACCTGTTGCGCTCGTTGTTGACCATGCTGGGGATCGTCATCGGCGTCGCCGCGGTCATCGCGATGGTCGCGATCGGCGACGGGGCGCAAGCGTCGGTCAAGAATCGCATTGAGCGACTCGGCACGACGACGCTGCAAATCGACGCGACGTTCGTGCGTCAAGCCGGCGTCCAACTGAACGCGCGTCGTCGGATGACGATCGACGACGCCGACGCGATCGAGGAGCGGGCGCCGCATGTGCTCGCGGTGCAGCCGCAGCAGGACAAGTCACTCCAGGTACAGTGGGGCGATCACAACACCAACGTCCGCATCACCGGAGCGACGCCGAACTTTCTCGACGTCCAGAAGTTCAGCATTGCCGCGGGTCAGATGTTCACGTCGGCCGACGACCTGGGGCGACAGCGTGTGGCCGTGCTCGGCGCCGGCGTGCTGACGCAGCTCAATATCCTCGATCCGTACGATATCATCGGCCAGCGCGTACGGATCGGCGGCGTCGAGTTCACGGTCATCGGCGTACTCGCTCCGAAAGGAGCAGGCTCGGTGTTCGGAAGCCCCGACGATCAAGTGATCGTCCCCTTCGGCACGGGGCACTATCGGCTGTTCAAGACGGATTGGGTCGACGACATCTTCGCGCTCGCCGGCAGCGAGGACGACCTTCCGATCGCCACGGCGGAGATTCAAGCGGCGTTGCGACGCGAGCACCGGCTGCGTGAAGGCCAACCCGACGACTTCCGCATTCGCAACCAGGCGACGTTCCTCGAGACGCTGAATGAGGCGACGCAGATCTTCACGACGCTCCTGGCAGGCATCGCCGCGGTTTCGCTGCTGGTCGGAGGCATCGGCATCATGAACATCATGCTCGTGTCGGTGACGGAGCGAACGCGCGAGATCGGCGTGCGCAAGGCGCTCGGCGCCACGCGCCGCGACATCCTCATGCAGTTCATGTCGGAAGCCCTCACCCTCTGTTTGCTCGGCGGCGCCGTGGGCGTCGTCCTGGGCCTGGCAGCCGCGCTCGTGCTGCGCGACGCATTCGGTTGGAACGCCGTGCTGGGCCCAGCCTCCGTCGCGTTGGCGTTCGTGTTTGCCACCATCGTCGGCTTGTTCTTCGGCGTGTGGCCCGCGCGACGCGCCGCAACCCTCGACCCGATTCAGGCATTGCGCTACGAATAAGAGCGACCCGTGCCGCTCAGTCGTGGCGCAGCGCGGTAGTAGGATCGACGCCGGACGCGCGTCGCGACGGTAGAAAAGCGGCGACCACACACGCCGCTACGACACTCGATGCTGCCAGCGCCAGCGCGACGACGTCGAAGGTCGGCGCGCCTTGCACATTCGACGCGATCACACGCGCGAGTCCCAGCGACAGCACCAGACCGATGGTCGTTCCCACCACGGCTTGACGCACGGACTGCCGCATGACGAGCGTGAGGACCTCGCGCGGCGTCGCACCGAGCGCGATGCGGATCCCGATCTCTCTCGTGCGTTGGCCGACGAGATAGGCTACGACGCCATAGATCCCGACGACGGTGAGCGCCAGCGCGACGATGCCAAGGCAGAGCGCCACCCAGTAAGCGACCCGGAACGGATAGATCGCGCCGGCGACAAACGTCTCGAGCCGGTCGATGCGCTCGACGCCGCCGGGCACGGTGTGGTCGAGCGCGATGTCGAGAGTCCGCTTCGCCGCATCGGGGTTTCCGCGCACTCGCGCCAACAAGCAGCAGGTCTCGGCCTCGATTGGCGATGCGAAGTAGAGCACGGGCGTGCCGGTGCCGTCGTCGATCGAGCGAACGACCACGTCACGTGCGACGCCGACGACACGCGCCGACTGGTACCGGCTCATCGGATCGGACGGTTGGCTCAGACGCAGGCGAAGAACGCGACCCAGTGGGTTCGCGCGCGGCCAAAGCCGCCGGGCGGCGGCTTCGCTCACGATGACCGTCGGCGATCCATCCTCCTCGTCCGCGCGCGTGAACGATCGTCCACCGACGATGCCGATCCCCAGCACTCCGAAGTACGAGGCGGAGACACGATTGTACGCGACGTCCGCGCTCGACGACTCGGTGCTGATCGAGACGGTCGGAAATTTCATGTCGAGGGGCAGCACGGTGGCCGACGCCAACGTGTCGACGACCGCGTTGGAGCGCAGCGCCACGAGAACGCCGGCGCGTTGTTTGGCGTCCGGCTCGATCGTAACGACATCGGCGGTTCGTAGGCCCGTTTGCATTCGACCGAGGCGGCCCGCCTGTCGCACGAGGATGCCCGCGGTGATGAGAAGCAGCGCCGAGGCGGCCACCTGCGCGACAATCAACGCACCCCGGCTGTTTCGTCGCGCCGCCAGCCCCTGATCGTCGAAGTCGCCGCGCGTTGCGCGCACCACGCTCAAACGCGTGGCCCTGAGCGCCGGCGCGAGCCCGCACACGAAGGCCGATGCAACCGTGGCGGCGACGGTGAACGCGACGACTCGCCAATCGGGCACGAGCGGAACGAAGCGAACGAACGGCGCGAGGTCGGGAGGCAGTGTCGCGAAGAGCGCCCGCTCGCCGAAGCCGACGACGGCCCAGGCGAGCCAGAACCCCACGGCCGCCGCCGGTAAAATGAGAACGACGCTCTCCGTCACGAGCTGCCGAACGAGTCGCGTTCGCGCCGCGCCGAGCGCCAACCGGATGCCGAGCTCGCGACGCCGCTCGAGACCGCGGGCGAGCAACACGTTAGCCACGTTCGCGCACGCTAGCAGCAGAATGAGACCGAACGACACCACCAGCGGAGCGAACGCCGCGTACGATCCGACGGTGCGCGGAATCGGGCTCTCGCGCGACTCGAAAAACACGCGCGCCACACGGCCGCTGTCCGGACGATCCGTCGTCGTCGATCGCAGCAGCGACGCCACGACCGCCCGGCCCTGCGTCGCCGACATGCCCGTCGCCAAACGACCGATGAGCGACAGATCGCGCTCGTCGCCCGACCGCACGACCGCTGCATCCGGATGCATCGCGTCGAGCGGAACCCAGAAGTCGCGCGGTTTCTTGAACAGGCCCGCGAAGCCGGCTTGCGCCACGCCGATGACCTCGAATGGCGTGCCGCGTAGGAGGAGCCGGCGGCCGACGATCGTGGAATCGCCGGCGAACCGCGTGAGCCAGGCGGCGTAACTGATGACTACGACGCGCCGCGACGCATCGTCGCCTCTCAACAAGCGGCCAAACCCTGGTTGTACGCCGAGCATCTGGAAGTAGTTCTCGCTGACGGCATCCCCCGACGCCACCGATGGCCCCAGCCGCAGCGCGAACGAACGAAACGCGAACGCGTCCGCCAATCCGGTGGCCGGATGACGTATCGCCTCGAACTCGCGCCGGTTGAAGTCATGATAGTGGCCGGAGCGATCCATCCAATTCATCGACTGGAGCGCGCCGGGATCGCGGACATCGAACGGTCGCAGCACGTAGGCGTTGAACACGGTGAAGGCGCTGGCACTGATCCCGACGCCCAGCCCGATCGTGATCACGAGCGACGCGGTAAACGCCGGGGTCCGTGCCGAGGATCGGATGGCGTAGCGAATGTCTTGGAGCGCGTCTTCGAGCGCGCGCACGCCTCGTACGTCGCGCGCATCCTCCTTCACCAGCTCGACGTTTCCGAACTGCCGCCGGGCAAGCGCCGCGGCATCCGACGCGCTCATCCCCGCGTCGCGATGCTTCCTCGCCTGCATCTCGAGGTGAAACACGAGCTCCTCCGAGAGCTCGCCCTCTAGGCGGCGCCCGGTGAACAGCGCGCGAATCCGGATGAGCCAGCGGCGCATCACGCCAGCCGCAAAACTCGGCCGACCGCGGCCGAGAACTGGGTCCACTGGTCGCGTTCACGCTCGAGCTGCTTCCGTCCGGCGGGCGTGAGCCGGTAGTAGCGAGCGCGCCGACCGAGCTCCGAGACGTCCCACTCGGACTCGATCCACCCCTGTTGCTCGAGCCGGTGGAGCGCGGGATACAATGAGCCCTGATTGACCCGGAGCACGTCCTTGGAGAGCTCCTGGATCCGCTCGGAAATGGCCCACCCGTGACGCTGTTCGGCGACGAGCGTGCGGAGGATGAGAAGGTCGAGCGTGCCTTGCAATAGGTCGAGGCGCGTGGTCATGGTGTCGGCTGTCGACACCAACAACATTGCACCGTTGGTGTCGAATGTCAACAGCAAAAGTGCGCGGAATGGATTAAAGGGGATCACCGCGATGAGAGACTCTAGGCGTCGGCGTCAGCGCCAGGGTGGAGTTCGCTGTCGCCGACGCTGTCGCTGACAACTGAGAGGCCGTTGGCCGCCGAGGGCTCCTTTAAATGCGCGGCCCTTGACCTCGGAGGCCCGGGATTGAATCGTCAACCATGCCTACATCCCGCCGCAGCTTCGTCTCTTCGATGATCGGCGCCGGCGTGTCGCTCCCCGTCATGCGCCAGTCCGCGTTCCGCCAGCTGTTCACCGCCGAGCCCATCGCCGCGGGACGGCCCGCCGCGAACGTGGCCGAGGACGAGACCTACTGGCGCGAGATCCAGCGCGCGTTCGATCTCGACCGCACGATGGTGAACTTGAACAACGGCGGGTGCAGCCCTGCCCCGACCCACGTGCTCGAGCAGATGATTCGAGACCTCAGGTTCTCAAATGAGCTGCCCGTCGATCACATGTGGCGGGTGCTCGAGCCGAGGATCGAGTCGGTCCGACGCGACCTGGCGGCGGATTTTGGCTGCGACCCCGAGGAGATGGCGATCACGCGCAACGCGTCCGAGGCGAACGAGATCATGATCTTCGGTCTCGACCTGCAGCGCGGCGACGAGGTGATCTTCACGACGCAGAACTATCCGCGTATGCAGACGTCGTGGCGCCAGCGCGAACGGCGCGACGGCATAGTTCTCAAGCGGGTGAAGATCGAAACGCCGGTCAAGAGCACGAAGTCGTACGTCGACCAGATTGCCGCCGCGATCACGCCGCGCACCAAGGTGATCGAGGTGATGCACATCAGCTTCATGACCGGCTATATCGCGCCGGTCAAGGAGATTATCGAGCTCGCCCGGCCGAAGGGAATCCAAGTCTTCGTGGACGGTGCGCATGCGTTCGCGCACTTCCCCTTCACGCGCGACGAGCTCGGCGCCGACTACTACGGCACGAGTCTCCACAAGTGGCTGCACGCTCCGATCGGCACCGGTTTTCTGTATGTGCGTCGCGACAAGATCAAATCGCTCTGGCCCCTCATGGCCGCGTCGGTCGAGCAGGACGCCGACATCCGCAAGTACGAGGAGATCGGGACCCATCCGGCGGCGAACCACAACGCGGTCGCGGTGGCGATCGCCTTCAACCGCGGGATCGGCATCGACCGCAAGATCGCGCGGCTGCGCTATCTCCGAGACCGGTGGGCGAAGCAACTCCTCGCGGCGAGCGGCCGCGTGAAGATGATCACCGAGATCGGCCCCACGAAGAGCGGCGCGATCGGCGTCTGCGGCATCGACGGCATGGACATGGGCAAGCTCGGCGGATGGCTGCTGTCGAAACACAACATCGTGACGACGCCGATGGTGAACGACGAGTTCTCCGGCATGCGGATCACGCCGAATGTCTACACGACGGTGGACGAGGTCGATCTGTTCGCGGATCGGGTGATCAAGGCGATCAGGCAGGGAGTGGCGTAGGCCGGTGGACCGGTGAACCGGTGAACCGGTGAACCCATAAGAAAGCGAGGCGGAGCCTAACGTGGATCGTCGTACGTTCCTCGAAGCGTCCGCGTTCGCCGCGGGCGGTGTTGCGTTCGGCAAGCTGCCCGAGCTTGCCGGCGCTGAAGCGCGCAACGCGCCCGTTTTCGCCGACCCGCGGATGATCGGTATTCAGGCCGGCGCGGTGTCGTTCGTCGACGAAGGGACCGGCGCGGTGCTCGACAACTTCCAGCGGCTCGCCGACGTCAACACGATCTTCCTGGCAACGTTCACATACGGCCGGGGCATCGGCGGGCGACAGCCACGGGGAAGCGCGCTGCCGGATCATGGGAAGCAGGAATACGACGACCACTTTCACGGCGGCAACTTCGCCACGCCACATCCGCAATTCTATCGTAAGACAAGCATCGCCCCGGAAAAGGCACCGGATCATGGCGGCTACGACGTGATCGCCGACGTGCTGCCGGATGCGAAAAAGCGCGGCATGCGGGTGATCTGCTGGTTCGAAGATGTCATCGGTGCCGGGGTGCCAGGATTCGACCAAGCGCGCGAGGTCACGCTCACCGGCCGCCCGTCGACATTCGCCTGCTCGCGTAATCCAAACACGCGCAATTTCTGGCTCGGCATGGTCGAGGACTATCTCCGCTCATACGACGTCGATGGCCTCATGTGGGGGAGCGAGCGGCAAGGTCCACTCGGCAACGCGATCGTCGCGAATCACGGCGGCGTCGGCGCCGGCGGCGGAGTCGCGTGCTTTTGCCAATACTGCACCGCCGAGGCGAAGAAGCGCGGCATCGACGTCGATCGCGCGCGCGAGGGATACCTCCAACTGGCGGCGTTCGTGACCGCGGGCCGCGACGGCCACCGACCTACCGACGGCGCGTTCGTCACGTTCTGGCGGCTGCTGACGCGCTACCCCGAGATCATGGCATGGGAGCGTCTCTGGAACGACGCGCTCGAGGACACGTACCGCGACATGTACCACCTCGCCAAGTCGATCGCGCCGAGCAAGGGAATGGGGTGGCACGTGTGGCACAACAATTCGTTCTCGCCTTTCTACCGCGCCGAGCAGGACTACGCGGCGTTCGCGAAGTACTCGGACTTTTTGAAGGTCGTGATCTACAACCTGTGCGGCGGCGAGCGGCTCGCGCAGTACGTGCGGAGCGTGCAGCGATCGATATTCGCCGACCTCACGCCGGAGCAGGTGCTGGAGCTCACGTACGAGGCGATGCAGTACCACGACGTGCCGCTCGACCAGTTGGCGATTTCGGGCTTATCGCCGGACTACGTGCTGCGCGAGACTCGCCGCGCCGTCAGCCAGGCCGGGAACGAAATGAAGATCTGGCCCGGCATCGACATCGACATCCCGACGGCGGCGACGAGCAAGAAGACCAGCCCCGACGACGTCTATCGCGCGGTCAAGGCGGCGTTCGAGGGCGGAGCGCATGGCGTGCTGCTCTCGCGGAAGTACTCGGAGATGAGACTCGCGAACCTCGGTGGCGCGGGGAAGGCGATCCGTGAGGTGCGGCCGTCCTGAGATTCCTGCGATCGCGACGCCCGAGTGGCATCGCTTCCGGGCAAGAAGAATTCAACGCAGATGCCAACACCCAAACCATTGGTGTCATCTGCGGCAATCGCTTTTCAAAATCTGCGGCATCTGCGTTGAAATTTTCGTCCACCGCGATCGAAGCCCGCAAGGCGCGACCCTGCAAAAAACAAAAGCGCCGCGAACCTCGCGGCGCCTTGAGACCCAGCGGTTCAATCCCGGCCGCTGTACTGACTTTCAGAGCCAGCGGTCGGGATTACTGTCGGTTCAATCCCGGCCGCCGTACTGACTTTCAGAGCCAGCGGTCGGGATTGAACCGACGACCGCTCGATTACGAATCGAGTGCTCTACCACTGAGCTACGCTGGCGACCCGTTCACCCCTTCTGACGACCGTGGTACATGCCCTGGCACGGACTCGAACCGTGACGCCTTGCGGCACCACCCCCTCAAGATGGCGTGTCTACCAATTTCACCACCAGGGCCTGCACTACTGCGACGTGCAACAAGCAACGATCAGCTATAAGAGAATCGGAATTGCAATTCCAAACTTCACTTTTAGCTGTCCAACACGGGAGCGACGGGGCTCGAACCCGCGACCTCTCGAGTGACAGTCGAGTGCTCTAACCAAACTGAGCTACGCCCCCTGAACTGCAGGTGGACGGGTGGACGGCGCGACAGGTGAACAGGAACCACCCGCCTCATTTGCGCCGCACACGCCCCACCGAACCCTTCACCGCCGTCCACCTGTCCAACCGTCCACCTGTCCACCCGCTGTTCGATAGCCCGTAGGGGAATCGAACCCCTCTCTGCACCGTGAAAGGGTGCCGTCCTAACCGATAGACGAACGGGCCAGGTCGACCACGACGTTTGCCGATCGAACCGACGCGAGCACCTGCAACACCTCACCAACAATAGCGGTAACGGGATTCGAACCCGTGTTTGGGCCTTGAGAGGGCCCCGTCCTAGTCCCCTAGACGATACCGCCGTATTTGGGACCTTTCGCCTTTCCCTGTCTACTGCCGCCTACAGTCTCCCCCGCACACTTCACGCATTTGATCCAGTGCCGTTCGTACTTACAGGCCGGGAGGGACTCGAACCCCCAACCGCTGGTTTTGGAGACCAGTGCTCTACCAATTGAGCTACCGACCTAAACCATCATTGCCGCAGCCGCCCCCTCACCTCGGCGGCCGCCGCAGGGTGACTGACGGGAATTGAACCCGCAACCCCCGGAGCCACAGTCCGGTGCTCTAACCGATTGAGCTACAGTCACCATCGGGTCCTGCCACGGCGGTACAACCGAACGCAAACCTTCAGTTTAATCCGCGCTCCGGGGCCGATCAATCTGCGAACGACGCCGAGCTACTTCGCCCGCTCCTGATACTCACCCGTGGCCGGATTCACCTTCACCCTGTCGCCCGTGCCGACGAACTCGGGCACGTTGATCGTGACGCCGTTCTCCAGCTTGGCCGGCTTCGTCGAGGCCGTCTTCGTCGCCGTCTTCATCACGGGCGCCGTGTCGACGACCTCGAGCACGAGCGAGTTCGGCAGCTTGATGCCAACCGGCCGTCCATCATAGTACTCGGCCTGGATCTTCATGTTCGGCTGCATCCACTGCGCGTTGTCGCCTAGCGTCTCTTCGTCCATCTCCAGCTGGTCGTAGTTCTCGACGTTCATGAAGTGATACGTGTCGCCGCCCTGATAGAGGAACTCCAGGTCGTGCGTCTCCATCGACGCCGGGTCGATCGAGTCCGCCGCGCGGAAGCGATGCTCGAAGCTCGAACCCGTGCGCAGGTTCTTGAGCTTCGCCTGCACCATCGCGCGAAGGTTGCCCGGGGTGTGGTGGCGGAATTCTATGACGCGGCACGGATCGCCGTCGAACACGAGGACCATGCCGCGCCGGATTTGCGTAGCCGGTATTGCCATATCAAATCACTCTTGGAAACTGTGGTCTAAACGCAGACAGCCGTTAAACTTATCGTCTTAGTCGACGACAGTCAACGACCGGGCGATGCGGCCGCCTGTTTCCCGGCGCGAGCCGCGAGAATCGGCTCCAGGCCGCGCCAAACATTGGCCGCCACGATCCGCTCCCCCGCGTTGTTTGGATGCACGCCGTCGCCCTGGTTGAGACCGCGGCGCCCCGCCACTCCGTCCAGCAAAAACGGGAGGAGGATCGCTCCCTTTTCCTTGGCTACCGCTGGAAACACGGCGTGAAACGCGGACGTGTATTTGGCACCCAGATTCGGAAGCGCCTCCATCTGGACGAGCACGATCGTCGACTCTGGCCGCTTGGATTTGATCCGGTCGAACGCCGTCTCGAGGTTTGTCTTCAGCGTCGACGCCGGAATCCCACGAAGTCCGTCGTTGGCGCCAGTCTCGATCACGAAGACGTCGAACGTCCCGCGCAGCAGCCAGTCGAGCCGGTCGATCAGGCCCGACGATGTCTCGCCACTCACCCCGGCGTTGACGACCTGAAACGGAAGCCCCGCCGAATCGATCTTGCGCTGAATGAGCATCGGATAGGCGCTGTCCGGCTCGAGTCCAAGGCCGGCGGTCAGGCTCGTTCCGGCGAACACGATCGTGGAGCGAGCAGTCGCCGTCTTCGGGTCGGATCGCGCGCTGGGCGTGCCGCGTAACTGCGCGGCCCTAGATTCCGTAGGGGCGGCTGAGTCGGATCGGACCACGACTGAGCCGGTTTGCGTTCGGCCGCTTCCGCACGCCACGAGAAAGGCAAGTACGGCGGGACCCGCCGTTCCCAAGGACAGCCGGCGAGCTCTGCACGAGAACTCTCTCCCCCGCACCCATCCGTCTGACCTCACGCGACATGCTCCTTGCCCGGGACCTCACCAAAGAATATCGCAGCGGCGACAACAAGTTGGCCGTGCTTCGCGACGTGTCGTTCAGCATCCCTCAAGGCTCCTTCGTCGCGATCGTCGGGCCCTCGGGAAGCGGCAAGACGACGTTGCTCGGCCTGCTCGCCGGACTTGATACACCGACGCGCGGGCAGGTGCTCCTCGACGACGCCGACCTGACCGCGCTCAGCGAAGACGGCCGCGCCAAGCTCCGCGGGAAAAAGGTCGGGTTCGTCTTTCAGAGCTTTCAGCTGATCTCCACGCTCACCGCGCTCGAGAACGTGCAGGTGCCGCTCGAGCTGCGCGGCGAATCCGGCGCGGCCGACCGCGCTCGCGAGCTCCTGCGCCGCGTCGGGCTCGGCGACCGACTCCATCATTTTCCGATGCAGCTCTCCGGCGGCGAGCAGCAGCGCGTCGCGATCGCGCGGGCGTTTTCGAACGCACCACGCATCCTGTTCGCCGACGAGCCGACCGGAAACCTCGACAGCGATACGGGCGGACGGATCGTCGAGCTCCTCGAGGCGCTCAACCGTGAGTCCAACGCGACCGTCGTCCTCGTAACGCACGACCACGCGCTCGCCTCGCGCGCGCAACGAATCATCCGTTTGAGCGACGGCCGCGTCATCTCGGATTCGGCCGCGGAGCGGGCCGCGTAATGTCCGCGACGCGGCAACTCCTTGCGCTCGCCTGGCGTGAGAGCCGAACGGCGCGCCGGCGCCTTCTGCTCTACATGTCGTCGATCTCGCTCGGCGTCGCCGCGCTCGTCGCGATCGACTCGTTCTCCGAGAACACCATTCGCTCGGTGCACGAGCAGTCGCGTGCGCTCATGGGCGGCGACGTCGCGGCGCGCCGCAATGCGCAGCGAGGCCCCGCGATCGACTCGCTCGTGGATTCGCTCGCGCGCGCCGGCATCTCGAACGTGACCTCGACAGGTTTCTCGTCGATGGCGCTCGTGCCGAGGAGCGGCGGGACGCGGCTCGTGCAGGTGCACGCGGTGAGCGCGGGCTATCCGTTCTACGGCAACATCGTCACCGATCCGGTCGCGGCGTGGAGTCAGATCCAAGGCGGCGCGAACGCGATCGTCGACCCGGCACTGCTCGTGTCGCTCGACGCGCAGCTCGGCGACACACTGAGCCTCGGTTCCGCCAAGTTCGTCATCACGGGATCGCTGCGAAGCGTGCCCGGCGACGTCGGCATCTCCGCGGCGATCGGGCCGCGAGTCTACATCCCCGAACGGTACGTGCCGGCGACGGGACTCGTCGTCTTCGGCAGCCGCGTCGAGTACGAAACGCTGTTCAAGCTTCCGGCGACGCTCCCGAGCGACGCCTTCGTGAAGACGTTCGGCAAGCGTCTCGCGGCCAGCAACGGCTCCGTGCAGAGCGCGGGGTACAACGAGTCGCGGCTGGCGAGCGCGATCGACCAATTGCACGACTACCTGGCGATCGTCGGCCTCATCGCGCTGTTGCTCGGCGGTATCGGCGTGGCGAGCGGCGTGCACGCGTTCGTCATGCGCAAAATCGATCCGGTGGCGATCCTGCGCTGCGTCGGCGCGACGAGCTGGCAGGTGCTGGCCATCTACTCGATGCAAGCCGCGGTGATGGGTCTCGTTGGGGCCGCGGCGGGCGTGGTGTTCGGACTCGGCATCCAATTCGCGATGCCGTACGTGCTGCACGACTTTCTTCCGGTGGACGTCGAGCTCCATCTGGCGCCGCGCCCGATCGTGCTCGGTCTCGGGATTGGCGTCTGGGTCGCCCTGCTCTTCTCGCTGCGGCCGCTCGTCGCGCTGCGACGTGTGTCGCCTCTTCAGGCGCTGCGTCGCGAGCCGGACGCCGATGCGCTGCGACGCGCGCGCTGGGATCCGCTGCGCATCGGGCTTTCCCTGGCGATCGCGGCGAGCGTCCTCGCGTTGGGGCTCAGCCGAGCGAATACGCCACGCCGCGGGATCGGCTTCACGTTGGCGATCGCCGGCGCCATCGGCATTCTCTGGCTCAGCGCCGCCGGATTGTCATGGGCGGCGCGACGATTGATCCGTCCGTCGTGGCCGTTCCCGCTGCGCCAGGGGATCGCGAGCTTGTATCGCCCCGGCAACCAGACGCGCGCCGTCGTGCTCGCGCTGGGCTTCGGCGTTTTCCTGATGGGCACGTTGTATCAAGTGCAGTACAACATTCTCCGCTCGCTCGATCTTCGCCTGGGCGAGGCGCGGGCCAACGTCGTGTTCTTCGACGTGCAGGAGAATCAGCAGCCGGGAATCGACTCGGTGATCCGCGCGGCGCGTGAGGAGCTGATCGACGAGACGCCGATCGTCGCGATGCGCGTCGCGTCGGTCAATGGAAAGTCGGCGACGGCGATCGCCGACGAAATCGAGAAGAATCGGCGGGCTCGCGATTCGGCGCGCGTCGCCGCCGGCCAACGAGGACCCGGGCGTGGCGCCCGCGGAGGCGAAGTGGTGCGCGATCGCCGCGGGCCGTGGGTCTTTCGCCGAGAGTTCAGATCGACGTTCCGCGACACGCTGACGGCGTCGGAGCGGCTCGTGTCGGGCAAGTGGTTCGGCGCGCCCGGAAACGACGTCGGCTCGCTCGGCGAGGTCTCGCTGGATTCGGGCGTCGCCGTGGAGATGGGCGTCAAGCTTCGTGACACGATCACCTGGAACGTGCAGGGGGTGCTCATTCCGACGATCGTGACGAGCTTGCGCTCGATCCAGTGGCAGACGTTCGCGCCCAACTTCTTCGCGGTGTTCGACCCCAAGTCGCTGTCCGCCGCGCCCAAGCAATACGCGATTCTCGTGCACGCGTCGTCGCCCACCGCGATTGCGCATCTCCAGCGCGACGTCGTCGCTCGTTATCCGAGCATCTCGAGTCTCGACCTCACGCTCGTGCAACGCACGGTGCAGAGCGTGCTGGGAAAGGTGACGATGGCCGTTCGCTTTCTCGCGCTCATCAGCCTCGGGCTTGCCGTTCCAGTCCTGTTCAGTGCCGTGGCAGCCACGCGCCGCGACCGGCTGCGCGAGGGCGTGCTGCTCAAGACGCTCGGCGCGACGCGCCGGCAGATCGCGCGCATCATGCTCGCCGAGTATGCGTTGCTTGGCACGCTCGGCGCACTCACGGGGGTCCTGTTGTCGACGCTCGCCGCATGGGGGCTGCTGCACGTGATCTTCAGGATGCCGTTCATGCCGGCGTTCGGGCCGGCGAGCATCGTGGCGGCGGCGATGATCGGGCTGGCGGTGTCGATCGGGTTGCTGACGGGGAGAGATGTGTTCGCCGAAACACCGATGGCGGCACTGCGGGAGACGTGATGGGTGAGGTTGGAGCTCGGCCAGTCTGAGTACGTATCGGAACGGAGCCACGTGGTTGGGGACGTCGGACGTCGGACGTCTGACGTCGGATATCAGACCAGCCCTCGCATGGCGACGGCTCGTTCTGTGACGCCGGGTCTGATTTCGGAAGTCAGATGTCAGAGGTCCGATTTCAAGTGATCAGCCGAAAGGCGGTTGGCGCGCAGGCCGTGAACGGCCGCGCGCTTTTTGTTGCGAACAACATTCTTACACCCCGATCCGCCTGCGCGTACTATCGTTGCGCACTCCGTACACGAGGCTGACGATGCGTGTCTCGGTATCAGTGATCTCGCTCCTCGCCCTCACGACCACGTATTCTCGCGCGCAGACACCCGCGAAGTTCCCCCCCGACTCGCTCGTCAACACCAAGGTCATTCCCAAATCGACGCCGGTGATTCAGGTCATCGGGACGATGCGGAACTTCACGTCGGACCTCGGCGTACGCTGTCCGTTTTGCCACGTCGGCGAGGAGGGCCAGCCGTTGGCCCAGTTCAACTTCGTGAGCGACGAAAAGCGCACGAAGCTCGTCGCGAGGCAGATGATGTTGCTCGTGCAGGAAGCGAACCGACGCGTCGACACGCTGCCCGGCCACCAGCCGGACGACCCGCCGGTCACGTGCGCGACGTGCCACCGCGGGGTGGGCAAGCCGATGCCGTTGTCCGCCGTCGTCATCGCCGCCGGGACCAGCGGTGGCGCCGATTCCGCCGTGAAAACGTACCGCGCGCTGCGGCAGCGTTACTACGGCAGCGGAGCCTACGACTTCGGCGAGTCCCAACTGAACATCGCGGCGTTTCGGCTGGGGCGAGCGAACAAGTTCGACGAGGCGATGGCGCTGCTAACGCTCAACGAGGAGTTCTACCCGAACTCGTCGGGGATGTACGTCTTTCGGGGAAACGTTCTGTTGATGAAGGCGGATACGGCGGGAGCGGCGGCGGCGTACAACGAGGCGATCAGGCGGGATTCGACGAACAATGAGGCGAGAGGACGGCTGAGAGATATCGGCAGACCGCCTTTTTGAAACACCGAAACGGCGCGCGGCCAGTGGCGTTTGGATCGCCTCGTGGGCCACGTGGTTTGGGATGTCGGACGCCTGATTTTCGGACGTCGGATGTCAGACCGGCTCTCGCCAGGGGCGAGGCTCGTTTCAACGTTTGCGCGCCAGACCGTAGCAGAGCCGAGATACCTCGTCGCCCTGGAGTAATAGGTCTTCGAACGTCACTCGCGTGAGCATGCCGAGGGCGTGCGCGCGAATGAGGTCGTTTTCGACTTCTTTCGACGACGAGTAGGCCATGTCGGCGTCGCGGGCCAACTCTCGGCGTGATTGTTTGGCGCAGCCCTCGGCGAGAGTGTCGGCGATCGAACTGACGGCGCGGAGTATCTGCGAGCGCAGACCAGGCGAAACCCATGTCCTGACGTTCTTGAATGCGGCGTGCACCGCCAAGCCGTATGCATGTGCTTTCTGCCATGCTTTGAGGCGTCGAAAGTCGCCCACAGTCGCTCCTGAAGAGCGACACGTTAGGGAAATTCCTCTCACCTGCATCACCACTTCATTCCGATCACGCCCGTTTTGCCGTCTGTCACGACGGGACTGACGTCAGATGTCCGAAATCGGACGTCGGATTTCGAGCGCACGGCCGTGCTCACCGCGGCGCGAGGGACCAGAATGGCCAGCCATCGGCCGGATTTCGTAATCGGAAAGGCCGGCCCACCCGCCGCCTTTCGCCTCACCGCCTCTCACGCGACCTTAACCCCGCCACTACCTCGAGCCTCCCGTGCGACCTGCTCGCCTCCTCTTCGCCCTTTCGCTCTTCGCGCCCCGGCTGAGCGCTCAGCTCCCCTCCGAAACGCCGTCGAAGTTCACTCCGTCGACTGCGACGTTCGACTACCAACGCCGCGACGTCATGATCCCGATGCGCGACGGCGCCAAGCTCCACACGGTCATCCTCGTCCCGAAGAACGCCCGCCGAGCGCCGATTCTGTTGACTCGAACGCCGTATGACGCCACGGCCACGACGTCGTACGCGCAGAGTGCGCACCTCGGCCCCGAGCTGAACGGCTACGACAACGCGCTCGACGTGATCGTTCCGGGCGGCTACATCCGCGTCGTGCAGGACGTGCGCGGGAAGTACGGGTCCGAGGGCGACTACGTCATGAATCGGCCCCTCGTCGGTCCGCTCAACCCGACGAAGGTCGACGAGGCCACCGACACGTACGACACGATCGACTGGCTCGTGAAGAACGTTCCCGAGACCAACGGCAACGTCGGCGAGCTCGGAATCTCGTACGACGGATTCGAGCCGCTCATGGGACTCGTCAATCCGCACCCGGCGCTCAAGGTCTCCGTGCCGATGAATCCGATGGTCGACGGCTGGATGGGCGACGACTGGTTCCACAACGGCGCGTTTCGCCAGCAGAACATGCCGTACATCCTCGAGCAGGAAGCGATGCGCGACAACTCGGCGAAGTGGTGGACCGACCACTACGACGACTACGACGTTTACCTGAAGTCCGGCTCGGCGGGCGAGCTCGGAAAGCTCCACGGGCTCGAGCAGGTCGGATTCTGGAACAAGATTCTCCAGCATCCGAGCTACGACTCGTGGTGGCAACTGCAGGCGATGGATAAGATCCTCGCCGCGCAGCCGCTCAAAATCCCGACGATGCTCGTGCACAGCCTCTGGGACCAAGAGGACATCTACGGCGCGATCGCGGTGTACAAGGCGATCAAACCGAAGGACACGAACAACAACATGGTGTTCCTCACCATGGGACCGTGGCATCACGGGCAGGAAATCGAGAACGGCAGCAGCCTCGGCGCGCTCGATTTCGACGCCAACACCTCGAAGGAATTCCAGAAGAACATTCTCGCGCCATTTCTCGCGCACTATCTCAAGGACGGGCATCCGCCGATGGACGTCGCGGCGGTGAACGCCTACGAGACCGGTACGAACAAGTGGGAGCGCTTGAGCGCGTGGCCAAGCGGATGCGCGGCCGGCTGCACGATCACCAAGACGCCGTTGTACCTGGGCGCGAATTTCTCGGCCGGCTTCGCCGCGCCGACGGCGGCCGGGTTCGATTCATACATCTCTGATCCGGCGAAGCCGGTGCCGTTCCGCGCACGGCCGATCAAGCCCACGGGCTACGACACATGCGCGACGTGGCCCTGCTGGCTGGTCGACGACCAGCGCGAAGCGTCGGGGCGAACCGACGTCTTGTCGTACGAGACCGCAGTCCTCGCGGAGCCCGTGAAGATCAGCGGTCAACCGATGGTGCGCCTCGTGTCGTCGACGACCGGCAGCGACGCGGATTGGGTGGTCAAGCTGATCGATGTGTATCCGGACGAGGTCGGTGGCGACGCAAAGCTGGGCGGCTATCAACTCGCGGTGGCGATGGACATCTTTCGAGGACGCTATCGCGAAGGGTTCGACGCCCCGAAACCGATCGCGTCGAACACGCCGCTCGAGTACGCGTTCGCGCTGCCGACGGCGAACCACGTGTTTCTGCCGGGGCACCGCATCATGGTGCAGATTCAGTCGAGCTGGTTTCCGCTCTACGACCGCAACCCGCAGACGTTCGTGCCGAACATCTTTTGGGCGAAAGCGAGCGACTACAAGAAGGCTGAACACCGAATCTTCCACGAACCCGGACACGTAAGCTTCATCGAGTTGCCGATCGTGTCGGGACCGCGATAGGATCTTCAAGCTCATTATTACAGGTTGTCGCCATGAACTCTCGCCGTGTCATCGGAGGCCTGATTCGAGTAGGCCTCGTCGTGCTCGCCATCTGGCTCGTCGTCGGCTGGGTCAGGCGGCGAATCTCGAGTCACAACACACACGTGCGGGTCGAAGCGCAGGCGCCGCCGGACAGCCTCGGCCCGGGTGACATGCGCCTGTACAACGCCGACAGCTCGGTCGACGTCGTTCTACAGGGCGACAAGATTTTCGCCGGTCTCTCGCCGAAAACGGTCGCCAAGATCAAGAATGGCCTCGACGAGTCGCGCTCCGGCGACACGAGCGGCGTCGGGGGAATGATCAGCCAGATCGTGAAGTCGTCGGTCGCCGGCGCGATCGGAACGCACGCGGTGTTCCCGCTCTCGGAGATTCGGGACATCCGCTACGACGCCGGAAAGATCCGCGTGAAGTGGACCGACGGCGGCGATCGCGAGCTGTTCAACGGGACGAGCATGAACCACCAGAAGGTGTCGGACTCGTTCAACGAAGCGGATGCCAAGCGATTCGTCGATGCGGTCCGCGCGCGAAAGGGGCTCCCTGCCGCTCCGTGATCGCTCGGCGATGAAGACTCTGGTGGTCGACGTCGGCGGCACGAACGTCAAGGTGCTCGCGTCCGGCCACCGCACGCCGATCAAGATCCCGTCCGGTCCCACGCTGACGCCGCGCGAGATGGTGCGCGCCGTTCGCCTTGCGACGAGCGATTGGAGGTACGATCGCGTCTCGATCGGCTATCCCGGACCGGTGCACGACGGCAAGCCGATCGAGGACCCTTGGAATCTCGGCCCCGGCTGGGTCTCATTCGATTTTCACCGCGCGTTCGGCAAACCCGTTCGCGTGGTGAACGACGCGGTCATGCAAGCCCTCGGCAGCTACGAGGGCCGAACAATGCTGTTTCTGGGACTCGGCACTGGACTCGGCACGGCGCTGATCCACGACGGCGTCGTGATTCCGCTCGAGGTCGGGCATCTGCCCTACCATCGCGGAAAGACGTACGAGGACTGGATTGGTGAAGCGGGCTTTCGACGACTGGGCAAGCACCGATGGCGGCGCCACGTCCTCGAGGTCGTCGAGCTGCTTTCAGCCGCCTTTCTCGCCGACTATGTGGTGCTGGGAGGCGGAAACGTCCGGCACATGAAGCGACTGCCGAAGGGCGTCAAGCGCGGCGCCAACGCCAACGCGTTCGCCGGCGGCTATCGGCTCTGGAAATCGAATCGGGGCAGCTAGCGGACGATCGCGCTCGAGCTGACGGAGGGGATCGTCGCGGCGCTCGACTCCGACACGCGCGCGGCGCAGGCGAGGAACAATCCAGTGGTGAACGCGAGAATGGCGCGCTGAATAAACCGACGGTCGAGGTTCATCGATTGGAGAGGGCGAAGCGTGACGGCGAAGGAAGGAACTACAAGCGCGAGCCGCGCCGGGTCGTGATGGGAGGGACGCCCGAGCCGCGACCGACAATGTAATCTCAGTATCGGCTCGCGGCGGGCGATATTGTCATCCCGCGTGACCGCCGACACATTCGAGCCGCTCGTCCACCCGTCTACTGGCTCGGCGCGATGCGGGCGGGTTCGACGACGAGAACGGGTGAGGCCACGGCCGAGAACTCCGACCCGTCGCCGCGTTGCCCGGACAGGCCCAGCCCCCAACAGTAGAGGTTGCCACGGGTCGTGACGCCACAGGTGTGGCTGCCGAATCCCGTGCTGATCTCCACGAATTTCCGCCGCCCGATGACCGACACGGGTTTCGTCGAACATGGAAGGATTTGTCCGCCGCATCGCTCGACGAGCACCGACGGCAGGACGCCGATTTCACCGAAGGAATCGTCGCCCCAGCAGTAGCCCGTCCCTTCGATGTCGATGCCGCAGGTCTGCACGATCCCGGCGCTGAGCTGCACAAACGCCTGATCGCTCAGTACCCGGGCCGGGACGATGCTTCCGTTCTGCGTGCCATTTCCCAACTCGCCGCGCGGATTCGCCTCCCAGCAATAGGCGAAACCCGAGACGTCCGCGCCGCAGGTCGTGAACGAACCGACGGTCAGCCACGCGAGGGCGGGCGCGCCAGGCACGAGCTGCGGCGTCAGTTGCGTCCGCGAGAGCTCGAGCGCCCCGCTACGCTCCGTCCAGACCGCGCCCCAGCAGTACACGACTCCGACCGTCGTGCGCGCGCAGGTGCGCGACTGGCCCGCGCTCGCCGACGCGACCGGCGCCGTGATCAGCGCGCGCGTCGTCCCCGACAGCAGACTTCCGTTCCCCAGTTGGCCGCGGTCGTTCGAGCCCCAGCAAACGAGCAGGCCGTCGGAGCGCACCGCACAGGTGTGGCTGAAGCCCGCTGTGATCTGCGTCCACGGCAGAGCGCTCTGCACCTTGGTGAGCGCCGGCCCACCCGGCCCGAAGTCGGAAACCTGGCCGTCAGAGTTTGAGCCCCAGCAGTACGCCTCGCGCGTGCGAGTGATCGCGCAGGTGTGGCGTTGACCGGCGCTGATGGACGCGAACTGGAGACCCGCTTGGACGAGTTGCGGCGTCGTCGCGCACGGGAAGCGCGCGTTGCCCGCGCCGCAGGTCGTGTCCGTGCGGCTGACCCCGAGCTGGCCGTACTGATTGCTCCCCCAGCAGTACGCACTGCCGTCGATCTTGAGCGCGCACGTGTGGTCGCCGCCGACCGTCACGGACGCCCAGTCGCTCGTGCCGTTGTCGTCGAGGATGGGAAAACGGCGCACCGATGTCGTAGGTTCACTGCACGCCGCGATCGCGAGGGCCGCGACGAAAGCGAACGCCGGCGGTCCCCACCATCCACGCCGTCTCAAGCCACGAACAAGCGACGACATGCATCTCAGCAAAGGATTCCGGGCAGCGTTGGTGTTCGGGATCATCGCGGCGACGATCGAGATGGGCTTGATCCTGTGGATGGCGCGGTGCTGACGGAGGCGGGGTGGAACGGCACGCGAACGGTCAAGGAAGGTTAGCCAACGATCCGGCTGTTTGGACTGTCGAATCGGCGGCTGTGTGGCTATCGTCGCACCACGAGAATCCATCCAGGTGAGGCCATGCCGTCCGTCATCCGCCGATTGATTGCGTTTGCCGCCCTCTCGAATCTGGCCGTGGTACCCGCCCATGCACAGCGGGGTGGGACTCCCGCGGGCCAGGACTACACGATTCACAACTTCAAGTTCGCGAGCGGCGAGTCGCTCGCCGACCTACGAATCCATTACATCGCGCTCGGCAAGCCGCGTCGCGACGCTTCGGGAATGGTACGAAACGCGGTCCTGATACTCCACGGCACGACCGGGTCGGGGAGCGGATTCATGAGCCAGACGTACGGCGGCGTGCTGTTCGGGCCCGGCCAACTGCTCGATACCAGCAACTACTTCGTGGTGTTGCCCGACGGCATCGGCCACGGCGGCTCGAGCAAACCAAGCGACGGGATGCACGCGAGGTTCCCGAAGTACACGTACGATGACATGGTCGACGCGCAACACCAGTTGCTGACGAAGGGCCTGGGCGTGAACCATCTCCGACTGGTGATGGGCACGTCGATGGGGTGCATGCACTCGTGGGTGTGGGGCGAACGCTATCCGGACTTCGCGGACGGGTTGGTGCCGCTGGCCTGCGTGCCCGCCCCGATCGCCGGAAGGAACCGAATGATGCGTAGGATGATCATGGACTTCATCACCAAGGATCCGGGCTACCACGGCGGCGACTACACGGCGCAGCCGCCCGGCCTTCGGCAGGCGATGGGCATGCTGTACATCATGTCGTCCGCGCCCAAGGTGCAGCACCGCCAGGCGCCGACGCGCGACAAGGCGGACTCGGTGATCCGCGCGTACCTCGACCAGAACGTGAAGACGCACGACGCAAATGATGTGGTTTACGCGTTCAACGCGTCGCGCGATTACGACCCGTCTCCACGTCTGGAAAAGATCTCTGCACGAGTGTTGGCGATCAATTCAGCGGACGACTACGTGAATCCCCCGGAGCTGGGGATCGTAGATACGCTCATTCACCGCGTGAAGAACGGGAAGTTCGTGTTGCTGCCGATCACCGACCAGACGCGCGGGCACGGAACGCATTCGCTGCCCGCCGTGTGGGGATCGTACCTCGCCGATTTTCTGAAGACGTTGCCGGGCGACAACTGAGACTCAATCACTCCTCGCAGCCCCCCCCCAACGACATGAATCTCCGCTGCGCAGTCCCTGGCCTCGCAGTCTTCCTGACGCCGTGGCTGGCGCTCGCCGCGCAGCCACGGCCGATCTTGCCGAGCGTTCTCGTGCTGCCGTCAGGTCCGCGCACGTTGGCACTCGGCGACGTTGGCATCACCAGTCGCGACGACGAGGTGATCTTCTTCAACCCGGCGCAGCTGGTCATCGCCAATGGGTTCAGTATGTCGGGAGAGCGATACGCCCCCGGCTCGAGCGGGGCCGCTCTCTCGGCAGTGACGAGATTCAATGGCGGAGGCATCGGGATTGGTGTCCGCACGCAGAGCAGCGACGGCGGCTTCATCTCGGCGCCCGTCACGCCGACGCCATTCGAGCAGACGGCCTTGTCCTCGTCGCTCGAAGCGACCGTGGGAATCGCGCAGGCATATAAGGGTGTTCGCTTCGGCATCGCCGGGAAATACGCCGAGCAGGATCTGGGAATCTCGCGGCTGCAGCGCGGCCTCGTCGACGTCGGAGCTTCGAAGGTGGTCTTTGGGGCCTACACCGTGGGCGTGGCGGTGCAGAATCTCGGGCAGGACGCCGATTTGCCCGGCCCGCTCGAGGCCGAGCTTCCCCGCCAGGCGACACTTGGCGTTTCTCGCGGCGGGCCTGTCGGTGAGTTCGATCTGTTTGGAACCGCCGCGGTGTCCTGGGTGCGCAGCAACACCTTGGTTCCCGCCGGCGGTCTCGAGGTCAACTACAGTTGGCTGAGCGGCTACAACATCGCGCTGCGGGCCGGCGCGCGTCGTCCGCTGATCGGCGAAGAGGCCCTCACCGCCGGCGCCGGCCTCACGATGGACCGCCTGTCGATCGACTACGCGCTCGAGACCTTTACCGGCGGCCGGATTGGCAATCGTCTTGGATTGAGGATTCGCTGATGCTCACCATTCGCGCGCGCACCGCCGGCATCGCTCTCGGTCTCCTCGTCACCGGCTGCACGCAGGCGCTCCAACTCTCGAAGGACGATTCGCCGACCGTCCTCTCGCATCAGCTCATCGGCGCGCCGAACCCGGGCGAAAAGGGGGCGTTCGCGGTGAAGACGCTCTACTACGGCAGCGGCACCGACAAGCGCCGAGCCGAATACCGCGATTCCGTGACGATCAAGACGAAAACCGTCGACGTGTCGCCCTTCGTGTCGACGGAGCCCGACAATGCGAAAGCCCGCGAAAAAGACTGGGGCTTCGGGTTCAGCAAGGTGCCGATCAACGCGCGCGTGTGGTATCCGGAGGGCAACGGCCCCTTCCCGCTCGTGCTGATCGTCCACGGCAACCACGACATGCTCGACTACTCCGACCCGGGCTACGGCTACCTGGGCGAGCTGCTCGCGTCGCGCGGTTTCATCCTCGCGAGCGTCGATGAGAATTTCATTAATGGGAACCTTCGCGGCGAGAGCGATGGGCGCGCGTGGCTCCTCCTCAAGCACCTCGAGGACTGGAAGCGTTGGAACGACAGCTCGGCCGGCCCGTTCTCGCACAAGGTCGACATGCACAACATCGGGATCATGGGCCACTCGCGCGGCGGCGAGGCGGTCGGGATCGCCGCGGCGTTCAATAGACTGAGTCATTACCCGGATGACGCCAACGTCAAGTTCAACTTCAACTTCGACATCAAGTCGGTGTTTGCGATCGCGCCCGTGGACGGGCAATACAAGCCGGCCGGCGTGTACACGCCGATCAAGAACGTGAACTACATGGTGATCCACGGCTCGCACGACGGCGACGTGTCGTCGTTCAACGGTCTGCGGGCCTTTCAGCGGATTCAGTTCACCGACGGCAAGCCCTGGTTCAAGGCGGCGTGGTACGTCTACCGAGCGAACCACGGGCAGTGGAACACCGTCTGGGGCAACAAGGACAACGGGCCGCGCAGCGGACGGTTCCTGGATTTGCGCGGGCTCATCACGCCCGAAGAGCAGAGGCAGTTCAGCAAGGTCGTGATCGGCGGATTCCTCGAGGCCACGCTGCACGGCAAGTCCGAGTACTTGCCGATGTTCCGCGACCACCGTCTCATCGGCGCCTGGCTCCCGAAGACCATGTACATCACCCGCTTCGAAGAGTCAGGGTTCAAGTCGCTGGCAACTTTTGATGAAGACGTCGACGTGACGACCGGATCCGTGCCGGGGGTTTCCCTTTCGGGCGACAGTCTTGCAACATGGAAGGAGGCCCCGATCAATCTGCGCAGTGGGCAGAACGATCCGATCAACACCAACGCGGTGACGCTCGGTTGGAACAACCACATCCGCGGCGACGACACCACAAAGCTCGGCAAGCCGGCGTCGTACACGATCACGCTGAGCGACTCGCTCGTCGGCAGTCTGCACCTCGGGCGCGAGGCGGCAGTGTATCTCTCGCTCGCGCCGACGGACGCCAAACCGGGTCCCCGCGCACCGGCGCGCGACACGACCAAAAAGGCCGACAGTACCAAGAAAGACGAGAAGAAGCCGCCGCCGAAGAAGCCCGAGCCGAAAGCGGGAAAGGATTCGACGCCGGTCGATCTCACCGTCGAAATGACCGACGCGTCCGGACACGTCGCGCGGCTGCTGCTCAGCCATTTCGGCGTGCCGCGGAGACCGCTGGAGATCCACATCCTGCGGCGGCACGACCAAGAGCAGCAGCGCTTTCCAACACAGTACGAGATGGTGCTGCAAACGTACGTGCTCCCGCTCGCCGAATTCGCGCAGGCGTCGCCGCAGTTCGATCCGGCTCGGCTACGCTCGGTGCGACTCGTGTTCGACCGACTCGTCGCGGGTACGGTGGTCGTGGACGACATCGGCGTCTCGGCGACCGCGGGACCGTTCCTGGCGCTCGGAGAGCCGTAGCCAAGCAACAGCGCGGAGCGGACCGGCGATGCTGACTCACGCGTTGCTCGCCGGCTCGCTCTTCGCGCACGCCGGGGCCTATCAGGGGCCGGTGGAGTTGGCGTCCGTATCGCGCGCCGACTCCGTGCATCTTCGGCGCTCGGCGGAGTCGGCGCAGCGCTCGTTCGAGTCATTCCGGCGAAGCCGTTTCCCCGTTCGCGGCGGCGACGGCGGCGGGCCGTGCGACGTGCGTGTCGGCCGCTACTGCTATTGGCGCGGAGATGACGCGGACGAAGCGCCTCCGCCCGAGGATCCGCCCGAGATCAAGTCGCGTCGCGATGCGCTCATCACGCAGCTCGACAGCGCTTCCGGCCGACTCTCCGGCGACTCGTGGATCGCCGGCCAGTTGGTTCGCTATTTCGTCGACGCGCACCGCACCGATGACGCAATCCGATTCGCCACCACCAGATGCAGCGCCGGGCGGGCGTGGTGCGCCGCGCTCGCCGGGTTCGCCGCACACGCCGACAAGCGATACGTCGTCGCGGACTCGGCCTTCGGAGTCGCGCTCGCGGCCATGGAGCTGCCCGAGCGATGCCGTTGGCTCGACATCACCGATCTGCTCGACGGGCCGCTCGCCGACCGGTTCGACCACATGCCGTGCGAAGCGCGTGATTCGCTCGCACGGCAAATCCTGACGCTCGGCGCACCCCTCTATTCGGTGAGCACGACCGATCTGCTCACCGAGCATCTCACGCGTTACGCGCGGGCGAAGATCGCCGAGCATTCGGCGACGGCTGACGGCGAGGCCTGGGGCGACGATGTAAAGCACCTCGTCATGCGGTACGGCTGGCCGCAATGGTACTCGCGCGGGTTCCCGAGCATGATGCTCGAGACTCGCATGTCGATCACCGGGCACGACGCCGGAATGCCGTATGACTTCATCCCGAGTGAACACGCGGTCGACCACGAAGCTGAAATCACGAGCGAAGATTGGACGCTCGACAACCGCCTCGCGCGCACCGGCTACGCGCCGGCGTACGCCCGCTCGATGCACGACTTGCCGAGCCAGATCGCTCGCTTCCGGCGGGGTGATTCCACACTCATCGTCGCCGCCTGGGATGCGCGCCGCGATACGACGTTGATCGGCCGGCCGCTGCTCGCGTCGCTGGTCGTTGCCGGCGACGGCTCGCCGATGGCCGTGACGAAACAGGACTCGGCGGCCGCGACGGGACGCCTCGTGTGCGTCGCCCGGGCCGACTCCGGCGTCGTGAGTCTCGAGCTCCTCGCCGATCACGACCGCCGCGCCGCCCGACGTCGTGAGGGCTTCACGGCACTGGACGGTCGCGCCGTCGCGCTGTCCGACTTGCTGCTGTACAAGGCCGACGCGTCGGCCAATGCCGACTTCGTGACGGCGCGCGACAACGCGCTGGCGAGCACGGAGATTCCGTTGGCGCGCGCGGTCGGCGTGTACTGGGAAGCGTACGGGCTTCGCGAACGGGGCGAACCGGTGCATTACACGGTGAGTGTGCAGCAAGTGGGTGTGAGCTGGCTGCGCCGTGCGATCGAACACGCGCACCTCGCCGATCCGACCACCGGCCTTCGCCTGCAGTGGGACGAGGTTCCCGAGCAGCACGACGGCGTTGCGGCGCGCGGCGTCCGCGTCGACCTCTCGCGCTTGCGGTCCGGCACGTATGAGCTTGCCGTCACCGCTCAGACAGACCGCGGGATCACGACAACCAAGCGCGAGATCGTCGTCCGCTAGCGCGGCAGGTCGGCCGGCCGACGCGGGTCGCGACGCTGGCGACGGCCGCGGCGGCCACGCACATTGCACGGCACCCGTTCACGGATTTGCCATGCGTTCCAGCCCCGGTGTTTCTCTGCTGTTCGCCGCCGCGCTCGTCGTGGCTCCCCGCCTCGCGATCGTCGCACAGAACGCCTCCGGATCGGCGACAAAGGCCGCGGCGTCGGCGCCCGCGTCGAGCGCCGCGTTCACGATGAACGACGCTCTCGAGGTCGTGAGCGCATCGGTGGGCGACTTGAGCGACGATGGGCGTTGGCTCGCGCTGACCAAATCCGTCCGGCGCGACGCATACGGACAAGACTACCGTCACGACGGCGACCCGACCTACGTGCATCCGGTTCCCGTGCGACTCGTCGTCATCGACACGAAGTCTGGCGCGGAACATCCGGTCTTCGCCGACAAGCGGGCTGTCCGTTTGCCGCGCTGGTCACCCGACGGCGATCGCCTCGCGATGCTGATCTTCAACGGCGACGTCTACGAACCCGCCGTGTGGGACCGCAAAGGGGATCGGGTAGTCACCGTGCATCTTCCGGCCGGCAGGTACGTCGCCGAGAACAGCGACTTGGAGTGGTCGGCAGACGGCAAGGCGCTCGTGTTCACCGTGCACACGACGGAATGGCGCAAGAAGGCGCGCGACACGTTCACCAACATGACGGTAGGTCCGGTGTTCGTGCAGTCGAGCCTCGACCCGTTCCTCGCCTGGGACGACGTCCGGCGCATGGGCAGCGTGCGAAGCATCGTCACATTCGACTTGAAGACGAACGAGATGCACGAGGTCGTGCCCGAGACGATGATCGGGCAGTACGTGTTCGCCAAAGACGATGCCGCGATCGCCTACGACGTCGACATCCAGAAGAAGACGGATTACGACAGCTTCAACAGCGAACGCTCGCTGCGCACTCGTACGACCGCCGGCGGCGCGGAGCGCGTCGTCTTCGCGACGACGAAAGGCATGCAGATCCAGTGGGCCGAGGACGGCCGCCACTACGCGTACTCCAAGGACGGGCGCGTCTACGTGGGTTCGATCGACGACAAGGACGCGAAGCAGGTCGCCGGCCCAGCCGAGCGAAAGCCCGGTGATAGTACGCCTCCCGACACGACGAAGGCGGGGCGCGAACGCGCGGCCAAGGAACGATTCTCGGTCGTTCGCTTCAGCCCCAAGGGCGACGCGGTGCTCGTCTCGAACCGCGAAGGCCTCTGGCTCGTCGACGCCGCGACCTCGGCACGCGACCAGGTGGTCGCGACGGACGATTCATCGTCGACGTCGCCGCGCGTCAGCTTCGCCGCGTGGACGAGCGACGGCCAACACCTGTACCTCACGTCGGCGTCGCGCACGAAATGGGAGCGCGCGGTGCTACGCTACGACAGGGCGACCAAACAGCTCGCCACGCTCGTGCGCGATGGACGCACCTATTCCGGTATCCGTCTCTCGAAGGACGGCAAGACCGTGGTGCTGTCGATCGCCAGCGGCAACCACCCGGCCGACGTCTACGTCGCCGACGAAACGCTCTCGGCGCCGCGCCGCTTGGTCGAAAGCAATCCGCAGCTTCAGTCGAAGCGGCTCGGTGCCACCGACCTCGTTCCCTTCCTCGATGCCGACGGCCACCAGAAATACGCGGTCGTCTACTTACCGCCCGATTATCAGAAGGGAAAACCGTACCCGACGATCTTCAACGTCTACGAAGATTTCTTCGACGACACGTTCAACTCGCAGCTCGCGCTGCTGGCGGGGCACGGTTATGTCGTCGTGCAGCCGTCGGTGGACTTCGACATCGGGTTCCCCGGCGAGGCGTGGCTCAAAGGCGTCACCGCGGCGGCGAACAAGCTGATCGAGCTGGGCATCACCGACTCCTCGAAGATGGCCGTTCAGGGCACGAGCTACGGCGGCTATGCGACGAATCTTCTCGTCACGCAGACGAACCGATTCAAGGCGGCCGTGAACATCTCCGGCAAGGTTGATCTGATCAGCTTCTATACCGACAGCCCGCGACTCGGCGTACGCAACGTGAACGCCGCCGAGAAGACGCAAGACCGCATCGGTGCGACGATGTGGCAGCAACCGCAGAAGTACGAGCAGCACTCCGCCGTGCTATTCGCCGATCGAATCACGACGCCGCTCATGCTCGTCACCGGCGCGCAGGATTCGAACGTACCGGCCGACAACACGCGCGAGATGTACTACGCGCTGCGGCGACTCGGGAAAGAAGTCGTCTGGGTGAACTACATGAACGGCGGCCATGGGGCCGGAACCGCGACCGCGGACGACTTCCTCGACATGTGGCGCCGAGTGCTTGCCTGGTACGACGCCAAGCTCAAGGGCGAGAAGTCGAAGCTGGCGACAAATTGACCGAGACCGGAAATCAACCCGAATGGCCCCCTTGTAGAAGCGCGGGCTGGACAGCATGTTCTCCATCATGGGTGCCAATCCGACGCCTAGCGCAGCCGCGTTGAATCACGATCGACCTGTCGATCGTTCGATGAACGCCGTACGAAGCATCGTTCGCGCGTTCCGAGTGAACACACGCGCGATCGAGTTGAAGATGGGAATCAGTCTCGCTCAGCTCTTCGTGTTACAGCAGCTGACAGAGCGGCCGGCGGATTCCCTCAACGAGTTGGCCGAGCGAACCGCGACACACCAGAGCTCGGTGTCCGTGGTGGTTCGGCGACTCGTCGAGCGCGGGTTCGTATCGCGCGCGTCGTCGTCCGCCGATCGTCGACGGATCGAGATCGCCGTGACGCCAGCGGGTCGCGCGCTGCTCGAGGACGCCCCGACGACGATCCAGACCCAGCTGATGACCGCGCTCCGCCGACTCAGCCGCGATGAGCAGAACACACTCGCGAATCTTCTCGAGCGGTGGCTCCGCGAAGCCAAGATCGATTTCGCTTCACCGCCGATGCTCGGCGAAGACGAGGTTGGGGCGCCGGGTCGGCATTAGAGACGTTCGTTGAGGTCTCGCTGAAGCGGGCATCGCGAAATGGACGGCGAGCCTAGCCTCGAGCAGCAGCTGCGAGTATGAGCTGCGAGCACAAACTGCGACGGCGCCTTTGAGCGCCGTCGTTTTTCTTAGCTCAAAGCTGCAGCTGTAAGCTGCTGCTCACAGCTAGGCTCGCGTGGCTGTCCGAGATCCGCGACCGGCACGACGGGACCCAACATTCCGATCTACCGCCCCCATTTCCTCTGCCGCGCGATCTCCACTCCGGTCACGCAGGTCACCAACCACACCAGTCCCGCCGCCAACCCGGCAGTCGTATCGCTGATGTACTGCTGTCCCAGAAACAGTCGGCTCACCGTAATCGCGACGATCATCGCGATCGCCAGCACGGATATGGCCGTGCGCAGCAACGCTCCGCGCGCGTGGGAAGCCAGCAGATATCCGACCATTCCGTATCCGACGAGAACTCCAAGCGCTTTGCGGCTCACCAGTCCCGTGCCCCAGTCGATGAGCACGACGTCGGCGAAGGGAAGCTCGGATCGCCGGACGACGAAGCGCAGCGATGCGTCGAGAATCGAACCGCCGATGAACGCCGCGCACCAACCGGTGAGCTCGAGCCCCTTTCGCTTCATCGCGTAGTAGAGCCCACCGGCGATCAGGAAGAGCGTCATAGCGCCGCGTCCGCCGAGCGTGCTCAGTACGCGGAATAGACGCAGCAGCGACGCCGCCGCCGATTGCTCGAGACGCCCGGCGACGGTCACGTCGAAGCGCGTGAGCGGCGACGTGTCGACCAGACCCTCCGTGATCGTCGCGAACAGGCCGATCACGGTGAGGCTCACGAGGAACCCGACGAGCAGATGGATCGCGAGGTACTCGCCCTTCGCGAAGTTTCCGGACATGTAGCGCCAGGCGCGTGGATGCGTCTGCCGCCAGTGGCTCATTCGCGGCGTGGTCGTCACGCGGGCGTACGACTCGTCCATCGAGGCGACGACCTTGGTGCGGTTTCGCTCGAACCAGCGCCACGCGTAGATCACGCCGACGACCAGCGCGACGAGAATCGCGATGATCAGGCTCGCGCGGCCCACATAGCGGACCAGTCGCGGCAGATTGCGGCCGAATACGAACCCGAGCGCGCTGAACGTGACGACCCATACGATGCCGCCGGCCGCGTTGTAGATCGCGAACGTGCGCAGCGGCATGCCGACGATCCCGGCGAAGATGCCGGCGAAACTGCGCATGAACGCGACGAATCGGCCGAGAAAGATCGTCTTGCCGCCGTGACGCGCGAACACCTCTTCGGTGCGCGCCATACGGTCCGGCGTGAGCCTCACCCATTTGCCGTAGCGCTCGATGAGTGCCCGCCCCTCTCGGGAGCCGAGCCAGTAGCCGGCGTGGCCGCCGGCGACCGTGCCGACGCAGCCCGCGACGATCACCGCGAAAATCGAGAGAGTTCCGCGTCCCGCGAGCGCCGCCGCCGTGACCAGTGCCGTTTCACCCGGAGCCGGCACACCGGCGCTCTCCAAAAAGAGAAACGCCGCGACGATCACGAACCCGTAGTGCGCGACCCACTGCGTAACGACGTCGAGCATCGATCTGGAACGTAGTCCGGGTGGGTGGACACACGGCGCGAACGGATCGAAACTTAGACAGCCTCTAGCGGAGAATCGATGCTGGAAGTCCTCAATCTCGACGAGCTCGAGGCGCGAGCGCGCGAACGTCTCGACCCGATGCTGTTCGATTACATCGCCGGCGGCGCGGCCGATGAATGGACGCTCGTCGAGAACCGCGCCGCATGGTCGCGTTTTCGTCTCCTTCCCCGAATGCTGCGCGGCGTCGCCGATCGTTCGATGTCGACGACCGTCCTCGGCACCCCGATCGCGATGCCCGTCGTCGTCCCGCCGATGGGGTTCCAAGGACTCTGTCACGCCGAAGCGGAGACGGCGACCGCACGTGCCGCGGCCGCCGAGCAAACGATCTTCTGCGCGAGCACGGTCTCGAACTGCAGCCTCGAGGCGATCGCCGAAGCATCGGGAAGCGGTGCGCGCTGGTTTCAGCTCTACGTCTACAAGGACAAAGGCATCACGCGAAGTCTCGTCGAGCGCGCCGCGGCCGCCGGCTATTCGGCGCTCTGCCTCACCGTGGACACGCCGCTGGCCGGTCCGCGCGAGCGAGACCGTCGCAACAATCTGCGAATGCCCGGGCATCTCAAGCTGGCGAATTTCCCGGAGTCGCATACGGCGATGCATCACCAGGGCAGCGGCCCGGGATCGTCGCTCGCCCAATACATCCATGCACAGTGGGATCCCGCGCTCACGTGGAAGGACGTCGAGTGGCTGCGCTCCATCTCGCCGATGCCCGTCATCGTGAAAGGAATTCTCGCGGCTGACGATGCGGCGCTCGCCGTCGATCATGGTGCCGCCGGCATCATCGTCTCGAACCACGGCGGACGCCAACTCGACGGCGTGCCTGCGGGCATCACGATGCTTCCCGCGGTCGTCGAAGCGGTTGCGCGTCGTGGATCGTGCGAGGTCCTCGTCGACGGCGGAGCACGGCGCGGCACCGACGTGCTTCGCGCCCTCGCACTCGGCGCGCGCGCCGTCATGATCGGCCGGCCCATTCTCTGGGGTCTCACACTCGACGGCGAAGACGGTGTGCGCGCAGTCCTTCAGCGCATTCGCGCCGAGATCGATCTGTCGATGGCGCTCGCCGGCTGTGCCACGCTCGCCGATGTGACGGCGGACTTGATCGTGCACTGATCAGCTAGGGCTGTCAGCAGCCTCATCGCGACGCGCTACCAAACCGCGGCTCGTGAAAGTCTTAATGCGCCTGCATTTCGCTCGTCGCGCCCGCTATACTTCAATATGTTGGGCACCAATGCGACGACTCACAAAAACTGATGAAAGAGAACGGACATAGACCGCCGGGTTCGATTGACGCGAACTCACTCAACTCGACGGATGGCCTGCCGGTCGCGCCATCGCTCGATCTGGCGCTGGCCCAGGTTCAGGGACCACCCACATACTCCCCTGTCGATCGACGCGTCATCGTCATCTGCGCGTTGGCGCTCGGCGTCGGGGCCGCGGGCGCGCTGATCGCGACGATCCTCACGCACCTCATCGGGTTCATCACGAACCTCGCCTACTACGGCCGTCTGTCGACGGAGTTCAGTCCGCCGTCGACCGATCGTTGGGGCGTGCTCTCGGTGTTCATTCCGATCATCGGCGCGTTCGTTGTCGGGATCATGGCCCGGTACGGCGCGGCGGCGATTCGTGGACACGGCATTCCGGAGGTCATGGAGCGCATCCTCACCGCACGAAGCCGCATCTCGCCCAAGATCATGTTTCTCAAGCCGCTCTCCGCGGCGGTTGCGATCGGAACGGGCGGGCCGTTCGGCGCCGAGGGTCCGATCATCGCGACCGGAGGCGCGCTCGGGTCTCTCGTCGGGCAATTGATCCATGTCACCGCCGACGAGCGAAAAACTCTTCTGGCGGCCGGCGCGGCGGCGGGCATGGCGGCGACATTCGGCAGCCCGGTGTCCGCGGTGCTGCTCGCCGTCGAGCTTCTGCTGTTCGAGTACCGTCCGCGATCCGTCGTTCCGGTGGCTCTCGCCGCGGCCGTCGCGACCGGAGTGCGCGCGGCGCATGCAGGCTCGGCGCCCGTGTTCTCGATTCCAACGTTGATGCCGCCCTCGTTGCCCGCGCTGAGCGTGTACGTGCTGCTCGGTGCGACGATCGGCGTGCTCTCCGTGTTGACGACGAAGATCGTGTACGGCCTCGAGGATCTGTACGAGGACCTGCCGATTCACTGGATGTGGTGGCCTGTGGTTGGCGCCGTCGTCGTCGGTTTGATCGGGTTGGTCGACCAGCGGACGCTCGGCGTCGGCTACGTCAACATCGATCACATCCTGAGCGGTCAGGTCGTCGGGATGTCGCTCGTCGTCCTGATCGTGCTCAAGTTCGTGTCTTGGTCGGTGTATCTCGGCAGCGGCACGTCGGGGGGAACGCTTGCACCGTTGTTCACGATCGGCGGCGGTGTTGGAGCGCTATTCGGAGCCGCGGCAGTGGCGGTGGCGCCGTCGCTCGGCGTGGACCCGCACGTCGCGGCGCTCGTCGGCATGGCGTCCATCTTCGCCGGCGCGTCGCACGCGCTGCTCGCGTCGGTCGTGTTCGCGTTCGAGACGACCCGTCAGCCGATGGGGCTTCTGCCGCTGCTCGCCGGCTGCAGCACCGCGTACCTCGTTTCGCTGCTCCTCAAGCGCAGCTCGATCATGACCGAAAAGCTCGCGCGCCGCGGCACGCCGGTGCGTACGGAGTACAGCGCGGACCACCTCGGTCACGTATCCGTCGCCGAGGCCGCGACGAGAGAAGTCGTGACGCTCAACGAGAACACCGCGTTGACGGACGTTCTCGACTGGCTGTCCACGCGCGGCGCTGGCACGAACCACCAAGGCTTTCCCGTGCTGACCGACGATGGCACGCTCTTGGGCGTGATCACGCGCCGCGACCTGCTCGATCCGAACGCCGACGAGACGGCTCCCGTTCGCACGTTGATTCGCCGGGCGCCCGTCGTGGTGTTCGAGGAGAACACGCTTCGCGAAGCGGCCGACCACATGGTCAACGAGAAAGTCGGACGGCTGCCGGTCGTGTCACGTTCGGCGCCGCGCAGACTCGTCGGCATCATCTCGCGCAGCGATTTGCTCGACGCCCATCGGGTGCGCATCGATGCCGCGTTGGTCACCGAAGCGCCCCCGATCGGACGAGCGTGGGTCAAGCGGCAAGCGACTCGAGCACTTCGTCGAGAGCCGCGTAGCTCTCATTGAGGCCGCTCTCCATTCCCGACTGCAGCATACCGTCGCGGTCCTCGTTGGTATGGAAGAGTGAGACGATGACGAGCTTCGTCCGGCCGTCGCCGAGGTCTTCGAGCGTCATCGTATCGAGAGAGACGTGTCCCGGCATGCCGTCCCACTCGAAGGTTTGAACGATGCGGCTCTCCGGAGTGACCTCGGCGTAGCGTCCCTCGAAACCGTGGGACTGGCCGTTGGGCGCGTGCTCGACGTAGCGCCAATGACCGCCTTTCTCTACTTCCATTCGCTCGATGGTGAGCGGGTTGCCGCGCCCCCACCACTTCGCGACGAGCGTCGGATCGGTGACCGCGCGCCAGACGCGATCGCGCGGCGCGTCGAAGATTCGCTCGATGCGGGTCTCCCGATCGGCGGGCGTGGTGACGGCGGCTTTCCGTAGGGTCTTGGTCATCGTGCCTCTCGGAGCTTTCGCGCAAAGAATGGAGCGAGGGACGTTCGGATTCAGCTCTCGAAGACCCGCATCTCGACGAGCGACGCGAGCCTAGCCGCGAGCATCAGCCCTCAGCATGAGCTGAGCCAAGCTCACAGCTTCTGCTCAAAGCTGCCGCTCAAGGCTAGGCTCGCTTCCTCATCCGAGATCGTCGCGCGTGCGTGAGCGATCCCACACGCGCCGTTAGGGGTTCGGTGCGGGCGTTGGTGCTGCTGCGCTGAACCGATCTCCCACCGTCGCGTAGTCTCGGCCGCGAATCGCGACCAAGAGACTCGGCACGACGAACAGCGTGATCGGCGTCGACAGCGCGAGCCCGCCGATGACGGCGAGCGCAAGTGGGCGCTGCAGGTCGCTCCCTGCCCCGATTCCCAGCGCCAACGGCAGCAGGCCGAACAACGTGCACAACGTCGTCATGAGGATCGGGCGCAGACGGATTCGCGCCGCCTCGCGAAGCGCTTGCTCGAGCGGCAAGCCAGCCTCTTTCATCAAGTGCTTCGTGAAGTCGAGCAAAATGATCCCGTTCTTCACGATCAGTCCAACCAACAAAATCAATCCCATGAACGACGACACGTTGAGCGGCGTTCCGGTGACGAGCAGAAGCAGCATCGCGCCGACGAACGACAGCGGCGCCGCGAGCAGGACGACGAGCGGTTCGATGAACGATTGGAATTGGATCACCATCACCGCGATCACGCTCGCCGCCGCCAAGGCGAGCACGAGCAGCAGCGCTTTGAACGCCGCCTGCTGCCCCGCGTACTGCCCGCCGATCTCCACGCGAATCCCCTGCGGCGGCGGATTCTCGGCGAGAATCGCGCGCACGTCCGCCATCACGGCGCTGAGCGACACCTCGCCGAGGTCCGACGTGGCGATGATCAGCTGCTGCTGATTCTCGCGCAGCAACTCGGCGCGGGTCTCGGTGGGCTCGAATGTGGCCAAGGTGCCGAGTGGAACCGACGCGTGGGTCTGCGCGGAGAAAATCGGAATCGATCCGAGGAGCCTCGAGTCGAACCGCACGGAGTCGGGCGCGCGAACGCGAATGCCGACCGCCCGGTCGTCCAAACGAATTTCCCCGGCGGGCTGCCCCAGCAACGCACCGCCCGCCTCGTCGGCGACCTGCGCGGGCGTGAGACCCACGCGGTTCGCCTCCGCCTGGTTGATCGTCATCTCGAGCTCCGCGCCGGGCTCGCTCACGCCGTTGAACAAGTCCTCGAGCCCCTCGACCTTGGCGAGCTTCGGGTCGAGCGACTTGGCGTATGCTTCGAGCGCGTTGAGGTCCGGGCCGAACATCTTGATCTCGACGGGACGCGCCGCGCCGGCGAGGTCGTTGATGACGTCCGACAGGATCTGCACGAACTCGATGCGGAGCCGCGGCACGGCGGCCTGAATCTTCGGGCGCACGTCGTCGATCACTTGCGCCGTGGAGCGAGCCCGCTGGCTCTCCGGCTTGAGCCGCACGACCATGTCGCCGCGATTCTGCTGCGTTGCGAAGAGACCCAGCTCCGCGCCGAGCCGCCGCGATGTACCGGTGATCTCCGGCGTCTGGGCGAAGATCTTCTCGACGATGTGGAGCTGCCGATCCGTCTCGGCGAGCGCCGTTCCGCCCGGCGCGAAGTAGTCGAAGACGAACGCGCCCTCGTCGATCTCCGGGAGAAATCCCGTCGGCACGAATCGGTGAACGACGACGCCCGCGCCGACCAAAACCAGCGCGATCAGAATCATCCAGCGCGCGTGGCGAAGCGACGCACCGAGCGCGCTCTCATATCGGTCCGAGAGCGCGTCGATCCAGCCGCCCATTCGCGCCGTGATGCCGGGCTTCCCGTCGGGTTGTCCGGATTCGGCGGCGGCCTCGATGTCCTCCTCGCGAAGGAACTGCTCGCTGAGGAGCGGGATGATCGTCAGCGCGACGACGAGCGAGACGAGGACGGCGATGGTGAGCGTGATCGACAGCGCGTGGAAGAACTGTCCCTCGACGCCGGTGAGCAAGCCGAGCGGCAGGAAGACGACGACCGTCGTGATCGTCGACGACGTCACGGGCCAGATCAGCTCCTGCACCGCGTCCCGAATCGCGATCGGCCGGTCCTTTGTCAGATGCGAGTGGCGGACGATGTTCTCGGTGATCACCACGGCGTCGTCGATCACGAGGCCGATGGCGATCGCCATCGCGCCGAGCGTCATCAGGTTGAACGTCTGGCCGATGAGCGACATCACGAACACGGTCATCGCCATCGTGATTGGAATCGACGACGCGCTGATCGCCGTGATGCGCGCATGCCGCAGGAAGAGCAGCAGGATGATCACGGCGAGGACCGCGCCGATGATCATCGCGTCGCGCACCGACGTCACGGCCTCGCGGACGAGCGACGCCTGGTCGTAGACGGCCTTGAGAATCGTGCCCGCCGGCAGCGTTTTGCGCAGCGACGCCGCGACGCGCGCGACGCTGTCGGCGATCTCGAGCGTGTTGCCGCCGATCTGGCGGGTGATGTTGATGAGCGCCGCGGGACGTCCGTCGCCGGCGATGATGCGGGTGTGGTCTTCCGTGCCCGATCGGACAGTCGCCAGGTCGCCCACCCGTAGCCCGCGACTCACGACGATGTTCGCCACGTCGTCGGTCGAGTGCGCCTCGGTCGTGGTGACGATCAGGTATTGCCGATAGTCGCGCGGCATTCGGCCGACCGCTTCGACCGTCGTCGCGGACTGAATTGCCGTCGCCAGGTCCTGATACGTGAGCTGCTGCGCCGCCAGGCGCGCCGGATCCGCGATGACCTCGATCTCGGCCACGTCGCTGCCCATCACGTCGACGCGCCCGACCCCCGGCACGCGCGAGATGAGCGGCTTGATCTGGTAGCGCGCGATGTCGTACAGCCGTGCTGGATCGCCGCCCTCGAGGTTGTACGAGAGAATCGGGAAGAGCGACGGCGTGAGGCGCTCGATCTCGATGTCGAGTCCGGCCGGAAGGTCGCCGCGAATCTGATTGACGCGCGCCTGCACTTGCTGGAGCGCGTAGATCATGTCGGTCGACGAGCTGAACGTGATGTTCGTCTCGCTTCCTGACCTGATCGATCGCGACTGCACGCGCGTCACGCCGGGCACGATGCTCACCGCCTCTTCGATCGGCCGCGTCACCGTGAAGAGAATCTGCCGAGCGCCGAGCGACGTGCCCTCGGCCACGACCGTGATTCGCGAGAACGTCAGCTCCGGGTAGATCGCCGACGGGAGCCGAGTCGCGTACCAGATTCCGGCGGCACTGAGCACCAGCGTCGCCATGTAGATGAACCGGCGTTGCTGCGCGAGGACGCCGAACAGCGATCGCTTCTTGCCGACCTCGACGTCGGTCATGGCTTATCCGCCGAATCCGGCTTGCCCGGCGTCTTACCGGCGTTCATCGGAACGACCTTGGCGCTGTCTTCCATGCCGTACGCGCCGAATGTCACGACGCGATCCCCCGGCGAAAGTCCCTCGAGGATCTCGACGCCGGTGGCACTCCTCGATCCGACTTTCACGGCTTGCTCGTGCGCGATGCCACCGCTGTCCACGACGAAAACCTTGAAGCCGTCTCCCTCCGGTACGACGGCGTCCGCCGGGACGACGATGGCATGCGCGCGCGTGACCACGGCAATCGATCCGAACACCGTCTCGCCGATTCGCAGCTCCCGCCGCGTAGACGGGGCACGCACGCGGATCTCCACGCTGCGCGTGGTCGTGTCGACGGTGCCCGCGATCTCCGCGACCGATCCGAACCCGAGCGCCTCACCGCCGGCGCCCTGCCCTGCGCTGAGCGTGACCCGCATACCCTGCCGTACGCGCGCCGCATCGGTGGGCGTCACGCTGAGCAGCACGTCCACCGCAAGCGGGTCCGAGACCTCGACGAGCGGCTGCGACGGATCCACCGAGGCGCCGAGCGTCGTCGAGAGCCGGGTCACGACGCCTTTGATCGGCGAGCGAATGGTCGCCAACTGTTCGGAGCGCCGAGCCGCCATCGCGTCTGCCCGCGCCTTCTCCGCTTCGGCGCGCGCGGTTTCGGCGTCCTTCGGCGGCACGATGCCATCTTTCGCGAGGCGCTCCTGACGCTCGGCGTTTTTCTCGGCGGCGGCCAGCGCCGCGTCGGCGCTCCGCCGCGCCGCTTCGAAGGTCTGCTGCTCCAGCTCGATGAGCGGCTGGCCCGCTTGAACCGACTGCCCGACTGCGACCGCTATGTTGGCCACGCGTCCTGGCGCCGGTGCGCTCGGGGCTGCGACGTGTCCGGGGCGTGGCGAGACTGTCCCGATCGCGCCGAGCATTTCGGTAAACGGTTGAGGCGTCACGACGATCGTTTGCGCCGCGACGACCGGCTTGGCCTCGCCTTCGGCGTCGCCCTCCCCGCCCCCCTTGGACTTGCAGCTGGTGGCCAGCGCGAATGCCAGCGCAAGGGCGGCGCGGCCCACGACGGCCGCTTCGCGAGATCGACGTTTCATGGGAGGAGCTGCGAGCTGGGGGTGAGCGAAAACACGCGAAGCTCCGCCGTCGCAATCCATGCCGCAGCGAGGTCGTCGATGTACTGCGCGCGAACGTCGCGCGAGGACCGCTGCGCCTCGAGAACGTTGGGGAGTGACGCCGCTCCTTCGCGGTACGCCACGAGCGACATGGCCGCCACGTGATCCGCGCTGACGATGAGCTGGCGGTCGCGGGCGACTTTCGCGAGCGCGTTCTCACGTTCTCGCTTGCCGTGTGCGATCTCGTTGCGCGCCTCGACTTGTGCCTGCGTCAGCTCGGCCTCCGCTTTGATCCGCTGGGCTTGGGCCACGAGGATTTCGCCGCGCTGGCGATTGAAGATCGGGAGCGAGAGGCCAAGACCGAACGTCGGCAGAATCCCCGGCTGGTCAGGATCGCCGTGCTCGAAGCCGAACGAGACGGTCGGCGCGGAGAACACGGAGTGACGGTGTGCCTGCGAGTTGAGCGAGGCGGCCGTGAGCGACAGCGACGCCGCGGTCTCGCTGAGCGTCGCTTGAGCGGGTGGGAGTGCTTCAGGGGGCGTCTCCAGCGAGTCGACCGCCGTGATCTCGAGGTCCTCGCTGGTGTAGCCGAGCGTCGCCTGAAGGTCGAGCAGCGTCGAGATCCAGGTGAGCGAATCCCCCGCCGCCGTATTCTGCTGCTGGCCGGCGTTCACCCGCGCCAGTTCGACGTCCATGTCGCTCGCGTCGCCGGCCGCGCGCCGCCGCTCGACCATGTGCAGCAGGCTATCTCCATCCAGCGCGTTGCGACGCGAAAGCGCGAGGTGTTCGCGCGCGGCGATCGCGCGCGTGTAGGTGGTGTCGGCGTCGAGTCCGACCGTAGCTCGAGCGAGAAAAAACTTGACGCGCGCCGCTTGGAGCTCGAACGCGGCGGACTGCGAGCGAGGACGCCGCAACCATGGAAACTCCAGCGGGATTTCGAGCGAATAGTGCTGCGTCGGAACGGCTTTGCTGTAGCTCGCCGCGAACGATGGATCGGGAAAGACGTGGGCGGCCACAACCTGCGCCGCCGCCACAGCCGTGTCCGCCGCTGCAACGGCGATCCGCGTCCCACGCGTGAGCGCGGTCCGCACGGCTTGGGCGCGTGTGAGCCTGGTTTGCTGTCCGGGCGCACTCGCGGCCACACCCACGGTCGCGCAGAGCGCCACGGTCGGAATCAGAAGGCGCATGACCTCTGGCGTGTGGCCGGGAACGCTTGATCCTAGCGAGCCGGACCTGTCACGGGAATGACACCCAGCCAGCAGTGCTCAGGCAGGAAAGAGGCCAGACTCGAGGCCGGTTTCGCGGCCATTCTGAGGTCTGCCTTGGCTCGGATGGTACGGCTTTCCGCTCGAAATCGGACGTCTGATATCCGACGTCGGACATCAGACCCGGCGTTTGCGGGTGGGATGCCGGCTCGCCATGGCGCCCCGCCCTGTCACGCCGGGACTGACGTCAGATATCCGATATCAGACGTCCGATTTCGAGCGCGCAGCCGTACTCTCCGGTTCGAGACGACCGGCCGAATGGCCGCGATCCCCAGCGCCGTTCGTCGTCGGAAACTCCACCTTCATTTCTGTCCCAACCCCGATTCTCGACAAGACGAGTATCTCCGCGCGGTGCTCCTCCGCTATCCACTTGGCGATCGATAGCCCGAGCCCTGCCCCTTCCGTCGTTCCTCCGTCCGACCGCGTGCGCGACGGGTCGCCTCGATAGAATCGCTCGAAGATCCTCGGAAGCTCGTCGGGACCGATCCCTACCCCGGTATCCGACACCACGATCGTCGGCGCGCCGTTGGCGACGCGGACCGCGATGCGAACGACTCCGCCGGGCGGTGTGAACTTGACTGCATTGTCGAGCAGGATGAGCCCAAGCTGTCGCAGCAGCGCAGCATCTCCGACGACCGGCGACTCCTCGAAGTCGGAAACCTCGAGGCGGACGCCCTTTCGTTCTGCGATCACGCGCGCCGCGTCGGCCGCGTCGAGAGCGGCGTCGTCCAGGAAAACCCGCTCCCGCTCGATCGGCCGTTGCCCGGCGTCGGCGCGGGCCAGCGTCAACAGATCCTCGACGATACGTCCGAGGCGAATCGTCTCGCGTTCGATGCCGCGTAGCGCGTCCGCGTAATCGTCCGCCGAGCGCGAGCGCTGGAGCGCGACCTCGGCGCGACTGCGCACGACGGTGAGCGGCGTGCGAAGCTCGTGAGCCGCGTCCGCCATGAAACGTCGCATTTGATCGATCGCTCGCTCTACAGGAGCCGTGGATTGCCCGGCGACGATCCATCCGCCGATCGCCACGAGGACCGCCGCGATCACGCCGGCAGCGGCGAGCTCGGCGATGAGCGCCATGTAGCGATCCTCGAGCTCGATCTCGTCGGCGACGGACACCGCGACGAACGCGCGACCGTCATCGAGGCGGAACGGAGCGGCTTGCGCCCGCAGAATGCGATCGCGTTCCTGATGATTTTCCCCTCGCGCTCCGGCGTGGGCGGCCGACTGAACAAGACGCTGAAGCCACGGCTCGAGTGCCTCGCCGACGATCGTTCGTCCTGTCGTGTCGGCAATCGCGAGCCGCCGATCGGGAATTCGCAGCGCGTCGACGGCGGCCGCGACGCCGCGCTCACGAGCGAGCAGCGACAGCTGTTTCGTCGCGTCGATCAGCGACGAGTCGAGGTCGCGGTCGAATCGGGCGGTAATCGTCGCGAATATGCCGATACCGAGCAGTGCCAGGATGACGAGAAACGTTCCGGCGTACCAGATCGTGAGCCGAAGACGGAGCCGGCGAAGCGATTGCCGCACTGATACCGCTCGATAGACGGCGCGACTCACGGTCTACGGTTTGCCCCCAGCGTGTGCGTCTCTTTCATGGAAGGTCGATTCATGCCCCGCAACGATCTCATCGGCAAACGCATTGCAATAGTGGCGACCGACGGCGTCGAGGCTTCCGAGCTGATCGATCCACGCAACGCACTCGACAAGGCCGGCGCCAAGACACTGCTCGTTTCGCCGACTCAAGACAAGATCCGAACTTGGGAGCACGGGAATTGGAGCGACGACATCCCGGTCGATCTGCCGCTCTCCAAGTGCAGCGCCGACGACTTCGAGGCTCTGTTCCTCCCGGGCGGGGTGATCAACGCCGACAAGCTTCGGGTCGACGTGCAAGCCATTCAGTTCGTCCGGCGCTTCTTCGAGGTCGGCAAACCCGTCGCCGCCATCTGCCACGCTCCGTGGCTGCTGATCGAGGCAAACGTCGTTCGAAATCGCACGCTCACGTCTTGGCCGTCGCTGCAGACGGATCTCCGCAACGCGGGCGCCGACTGGGTAGACCGTGAGGTCGCGACGGATATGGGGCTGGTGACCAGCCGCGGGCCGGCGGACATCCCGGCATTCAGCAAGAAAGTGGTCGAGGAGTTCGAGATTGGAGTCCGCGCCGATCAACGATTGACGACCGAAGACACTCAGACGCCCAGCCGGTATCCGGCTCCGCGCAACGTATGAATCAGCTTCAGGTCGAATCCGTCGTCGATTTTGCGTCGCAGCCGTCTGACGAGCACCTCGAGCACGTTGGTGAACGGATCGTGGTTCTCGTCCCAGACGTGCGCGGTGATCGCCGCGCGATCCACGACTTGGTCGTGGTGCCGCACGAGAAACTCGAGTAGCGCAAACTCCTTCGCGGTGAGCTCGATGTCTCGGCCGCCGCGCCGCACGCGGTGTGCGCCGAGGTCGATCTCCAAATCGGCGATCGACGTGCGCTCGGGGATCGGCGTGGGTGGACGTCGGGCGAGCGCCCGAAGACGCGCGACGAGCTCCCGGAATGCGAAGGGCTTCGTGAGGTAGTCGTCGGCCCCGGACTCCAGTCCCTGCACGCGATCGTCGACGGTGTCCTTGGCGGTGAGCATGAGAACCGGTGTGCCGACTCCTCGCTCGCGCAGCGTGCGGCAGAGGTCGAACCCGTTCCCGCCCGGGAGCATCACGTCGAGAATGATGACGTCGAATGCGCCGAGTACCGCGCGCGACCGACCGGCGTCGGCCGAGCTTTCGCGCGCGATGTGAAATCCGTGCTCCGTGAGCCCGCTCTCGAGTACGGAGGCGAGCTGCGGATCGTCCTCGACCAACAGAATTCGCATCAGGCCTGCGCGGTCACGGCTTTTTCGGCTTCGGAGCTGCTGCGGCCTTCGCCTTCGCGTCGTTCGCCTCTTCAGCCGCCTCCTTCTTCATCTGTTCCGGCGTCTCGTGCGCGACGGCGATGACTTTTCCCGTGAGCGCGTCGACGTCGACCTCGTCGATCCCGGGTTTGTTCGGCGGGGCGATGTCGTAGGAATACTTGTAGTTGCCCTGGGCATGGACAAACGGCGCCGCGCAAAGAAGGGCAATGACCGGCGCCAGCGTGAATTTCGTCGTCATGCGGCCCCCCAGGAGGTTCGAGCGAATGGTATCTCCGGAACCTGTCACGAGGATGACGAAGAGCGAAGGGCGCGCGGCCATTCTGGAGCCGGTCTCGCGCCGGCGACGCTCAGTGGGCCGGCCACTCTAGGTCCGATCGCCTGTTTGGGTACGGCTGTGCGCTAGAAGTCGGGAACTGACTCCAGACCACTGACATCAGGGTCGGCGTTGCGCGGAGGCACTCCGACCGGCGTTCAAGTTCCTCGTCGCGTCACGCCTAACCGCACGTCTGATGTCCGGATTCAGTCTTCGGACTTCGCGCGCTCAGCCGTACCCGCCACGCGACCACAGACCTCAGAGTGTCCCGAATCCAGCCGCCGTCAGCAGTCAATCACCTCGCATACGTGATCGATCGTCTTCGACGGATAGAACGTTTCCGGCTCGACGAAGAACGCCTCCAGCACCGGCTCGTCGAACGCGCTCGGCGACGCCGGCGCTTTTGCTTCCGCCTTGGCCTCGGCCCACGCGCTCTGCCACACGCTCGCCAGTGCGCGCACTCCAGCCGCGATGACGCCTTCGGTCGGCGTTCCGAACGTCTTCCAAAGCTCGTCGGCGGCCGCTTTTCCGGTCGTTCCCTGCTGCTGCAGCGTGATGTACTTGGCGACGATGTCCTTCGGCTTGATCAGGTCGAACGTGTCGAGGATGAGTTGCGTGCACGCCATCGCGGCGTGCTTGCCGCCCTTGAAATTGGGACGCAGCGGCGTCGTATCAGCTTGCACCACCGGCGTGATGTCGCCGATGTGAAAGTTGATCATGTCGTCTTCGTACGCGCCGTGTACCCCGGTCCCGGCAGGAATCTTGTCGGGTTCGTGCGGCTTTCCCTTGTTGGGGTTGTCGACGAGGGTGGTGGGGTCGCCGTTGAACCAGCTCGAGACGTGCAGCGGCTGGCACGCGTCGCCGACATAGTGCGACACGATTCCCGCCGCGCAGACGAATCGCGCGAAGTCCGGGTGCGCTTGCTTGAGGTCCTTCACCATGCCCTCGTAGAACTGCTGTACGCGGAACGGAAGCAGGCCGCGACTCTTGTCCTTTACGTCGGTGTAGTACTTCCGCCACACAGCGACGTCCGTGTTCTTCGCGAGGCTCTTCGAGCACAAGTCCAGCAAGTTTCCGCCGGCGCGTGGGGCGTCCATGTCGGCGAAATGATTGGGATGCTCGTTCGGTCCGCGATTCGAGTGCGCGCGCTTCCAGGCGAGCGTCGGGTTCGGCGGCGGATTCTTCGGGCTGTGCCCCTTCTTCCAGACGAGATCCGGGACGTCCGCGAGCGCGACGAAATCGTGCTTTGACAACCCCGTCGTGCTCTTGGCCGTGATCGAGGCGGCCGCAAAGGTGATGCGCGGCAGGTTCGCCTGCATCAGCTTCTTGAGCTTCGGGTACTTCGTTCCGTCGATGCGGTCGATGGCGAGCGCGGCGATCGTGTAATGGCCGACGGCCCCCCAATAGTCCAACACGCCCGCGTTCCAGTCCCGCACGACGTCGACCTCGAGCTCGTTGCACACCGTCGCGAGGCATGTGGCCAACGCGTACGGCGCCACGATCTTGGTGCCGTCGCCGACGAACGTGTGCCCGCCCCACTGCAGCGCGAGCGGGCGCGGAGCCTTCTTCCCGTCCTCGAGCAGCCACACGGTGCCCGAGTCGCCCGGCCGGGTCGGCAAGACCTTTCCCTCTCGCGGTCCAATCAGGAAATCGGAGCAGTACTCCATTCCGCCGACGGACTTGTAGCGATAGAACAGCGCCTTGATCTTGCCGCGCATCGGCCCCGACGCTGCGCCAAACGCCCTCACGTGCGCGTCGATCAGCCGCAACGAAATGTTGTCGGCGGACAGGTCGGCCAACTTCCCCATCTCGCCGATCCCGTAGATCTGCGCCGTCCACTTCGTCAGGTCGTCCACCCGCACCAGACCGACGTCGAGATTCACGTACATGTGCCGGTCGGGAAAATCCGGATACACCTCGGAGAATTTCTTTCGAGTCAACTGCTTGTCCGAGGACACTCCCACCCGTACCGCTTCTCCGCCGATCTTCGAGAACAGCTCTTCACCCGGTTTCCCCGCGACATGCCGGTTGGTGAGTGCGTACACGTCGTGGCCGTCGGTCACCATGCAGCCGACCGACGCGACATGTTCTTCCTGCTGCACGCGCGCGATGATCGGATACCCGCCGCCGATGAACTGTCGAGGAAAGCGCGGCGAAACCGGCGCGTACGGCGGCGCGTCCACCGGTTGAGCGTAGACGACGCACACCGGCACGCGCGAGCCGTCGGGCATGTCGAGCGAACGAGGCACGAGATCGGCCGGGTCGACCTTCCCCGACTGCACGTCCTCGAGATTCAACCACTTGTCCACGAACACGAGCACGCACGGCCACGAGTACGGGCGCACCTCGGAGTTGTATAGCGTCCGCGGCTCCTTCTTGGGCTGTCGTGCGACCTTTCTATCGTGCTCCGCTGCGTCGCCGAGGTATTGCGGCCACCTCTCCTCGCTGCGAATCAGGTAGCGGCCCACCGCCGTCGCGACGACATGCCGCTTCTCCATCAGGTGGAGATGGTACGCGTCCCGCGCCGCGACCAGGTCGCGAAGCGAGAGCATGCTGAAGTCTTTTTCCGTGTCGAGGAGCGCCGAAGCCGAGCTGAGCGGCTCGGCACGGACGCGCGCAGTCGGACTGCGGCGTGAGGCGCGCTTCGGGGGGCGACGGCGACGAGTGGCCATGACCGATTCTCGAGCGGATTGGTCCGCGGCAAGGTACGGACGTCCGGCCGGAGCGCAAGAAGCAGGCGGTCAGATTAGAGCGTTCTAATCCGGACTAGTCGTTACAGAGGCATGATGCAGTGGGCCGGCGCGGAGGCACTCCGACCCATGTTCAAGTTCCTCGTCGCGTCACGCCGAACCACATGTCTGATGTCCGGATTCGGTCCTCGGAAGCGCTCAGCCGTACCCACCGGCCGACGACAGACCTCAGAGTGGCCGGGATCCGGCTGCCGTCAGCCGTCAGTCGCCCGCAGCCGGCTCCGGCGCTGGCCCCACCACCGTCACGGCGCTCCGCTCTTTCCGCCTCGAGAACCACTGCTGCCACTCGTCGAGGTACGTGTAGAACACCGGCGTCACGTACAGCGTCACCAGCTGCGAGAACGCCAGCCCGCCCACCACCGCCACGCCGAGCGGCCGTCGCGTCGACGCGCCGGCGCCCCAGCCGACCGCGATCGGCACCGCGCCCATGAGCGCCGCCATCGTCGTCATCATGATCGGGCGAAAACGCACGCTCGCCGCTTCGAGGATCGCCTCCGACGGCGTGCGCTTTTTGTCGCGCTGCGCCTCGATCGCGAAGTCGATCATCATGATCGCGTTCTTTTCCACGATCCCGATCAACATGATGATGCCGACGAATCCGTAGATGTCGAGATCGAGACCGAAGAGTATCAGCGTGACCAGCGCGCCAAAGGCCGCAAAAGGCAGTCCCGTGAGGATCGTGATCGGATGGATAAAACTCTCGTACAGCACGCCGAGGATCACGTAAATCACGAAGATCGCCAGCAGCATCAGCAGCACGAGTCCCTGCTGCGTCGTGACGAACGCCTGCGCGATGCCGGAGAAGTTCGCCGCCACGGTGTTCGGCAGCACGTCAGCCGCCGTTTGCTGGATCGCCTTGAGCGCGGTACCGAGCGACGTACCTGTGGCGAGATTGAACGACACGGTGACCGACGGAAGCTGGCCGGAGTGGTTCACCGTCACCGGTCCAACGGTGTAGCGGAAGGCGGCCACGGTGCTGAGCGGAACGAGCGGGCCCCGCGACGATCGGACCCACAACTTGCCCAGCGCGTCCACGTCCTGTTGGAACTCCGGGAGGAGCTCCATGACGACCCAGTACTCGTTCGTGGACGTGTAGATGGTGGACACCTGGCGCTGGCCGAACGCGTCGTACAGCGTGTTCTCGATCTCGCTCGCCGAGACGCCGAGCTGGCCGGCCTGTTCCCGGTTGATGTCGACGGTCACCTGCGGATTCTCGATCAACAGGTCGCTCGTGACGTCCACGAGTCCGGGCAACTGCCGCATGCGCGTCTCCATCTGGCGCGCCGCCGTATTCAGGCTGTTGATGTCGCCGCTTTGCAGCGTGTACTGGTACAGGCTCTTGGACGCGAGGCCGCCGATCGAGATGGCCGGCGGGTTTTGAATGAAAACGCTGATCGCGGGAACGCCGACCACTGCCTTCGTGAGGTCGCGCGCGATCTGATCCGCGCTTCGCTTCCGCTCGGTGATCGGCTTGAGATCGATCGTCAGCTGTCCCTGGTTGGCCGCGGCGGTTGTGCCCACCGACGACGTGACTGACAGTACGTCCGGATCTTTCGTGATGACCGCCGCCACTTCCTGCTGGTGCTCGACGAGCGCGTCGAACGACACGCCTTCCGCCGCCTCGGTGGTGGCAAGCAACTGCCCCGTGTCGTCGGTCGGGAACAGGCCCTTGGGCGTCGACCAGAACAGATAGCCCGTGGCGATGAGGATCACCGCGGAGAACGCGAGCGTGAGCGGGCGCCGCGCCATGACCCACGCGAGCGTGCGCTCGTATAGGCCGAGCCACGCGTCGTAGAAGCGCTCGGTCGCCTGGTAAAGGCGGCCGTGCTCTTTGCCGTGATCCGACTTGAGGAAGCGGCTCGACAGCATCGGCGTCAGCGTCAGCGACACGAACCCCGATACCAGGATCGCGACGCCGATCGTCACGGCGAACTCGTGGAACAACTTGCCGATGATCCCGCCCATGAACAGGAAGGGGATGAAGACCGCGGCCAGTGAGAACGTCATCGACAAGATCGTGAACCCGACCTCGGCCGCGCCGTCGACGGCGGCCTGCATCTTCGTTTTTCCCATCTCGAGATGCCGCACGATGTTCTCGAGCATCACGATCGCGTCGTCGACCACGAAGCCCACGGCGAGCGTCAGCGCCATCAGCGACAGGTTGTCCAGGCTGTAGTGCAGCAGATACATCACCGAGAACGTGCCGATGATCGACATCGGCAGGGCGAGACTCGGAATGATCGTCGCCGACCAGTTCCGCAGGAACAAGAAGATCACGAGCACGACGAGCGCGAGCGTGAGCTCGAGGGTGAACGTGACGTCGTCCACCGACGCTTTGATCGTCGCCGAGCGATCGTAGAGCGTGTCGACGTGCACGGCCGGCGGAATCTCGGCCGACAATCGCCCCAGCGCCGCCTTGACCTTGCTCGCGACGTCTACGGTGTTGGTGCCGGGCTGCCGCTGGATCGCCAGCACGATCGAACGGTCGCCGTTGTACCAGCTCGCCGTCTTGTTGTTCTGCACGTCGTCCGTGATGCGACCGATTTCCTCGAGGTGGACCGGGGCGCCGTTCCGATACGCCACGATCACGTCCTTGAACTGGTCGGCGTTCTCGAGCTGCCCGGTCGCCTGAACCGTGAGCGCCGTCCGCGGCCCGTAGAGCACGCCGGTCGGCATGTTCACGTTTTGCGCGATGACCGCGTTGGCGACGTCCTCGAGCGCGATGCTGCGCGACGCGAGCTGGCCGGGATCGAGTTGGAGGCGCACGGCGTATTTCTGCGCGCCGTAGACCAGCACCTGCGCGACCCCGCCGACCATCGAGAGCCGCTGAGCGAGCGTAGTCTCGCCGAACTCGTCGAGCGTGGAGAGCGGCACCTCGGTCGACGTGAGCGCCAAGGTGAGAATAGGCGCGTCCGCCGGGTTGGTTTTCTGATAAGACGGCGGGATGATACCCTGCGGTAAGCTGCGGATGGTCTGCGCGATCGCCGCCTGAACGTCTTGCGCCGCCGCATCGATGTTCCGGTCGAGCGCGAACTGGATGACGATCTGCGTCTGCCCGAGGCTCGACGTCGACGTCATGTTGTCGATGCCCGCGATCGTCGAGAACTGCTTCTCGAGCGGCGTCGCGACCGTCGCCGCCATCGTCTGCGGGCTCGTCCCCGGCAGCGTCGCGCTGACCGTCACCGTGGGGAAATCGACGTTCGGCAGGTCGCTCACCGGAAGCTGCCGGTACGCGACGATGCCGAAAACCAGAATGCCGATCATGACCAAGGTCGTCATGACAGGCCGTTTAATGAACAACGTCGTGAAATTCATCGACTACTCGATAGGGAAAAGTCCACAGCAACAGCAACTGCTCAACGACTCGACTGCAACGACCAAACAGCAACGACCAAACAGCAACGACCAAACAGCAACGACCAAACAGCAACGACCCCAATGGCAACGATCAACAAAAAACAACTAAAAAAACAACTGAAAAAACAACTGCAACGACTCACCGCAGAGACGCAGAGGACGCGGAGGAACGCAGAGGGCCCTCCACGCGGCGACCGCCAGCCCTCGCCACCACGCCGGGGGGTTTTGGTGACTGCCGCTCGGGATGCTTATGCGTGGAGGACCCCCACTCCGCTCGCCCTAGCCCCCCCGAGCGGCTGTCGCAAACAAACCAGCTCGTTGCGGACTGGTCCGCCCAGATGTGCACTCCTCTGCGTTCCTCTGCGTCCTCTGCGTCTCTGCGGTGAGCGGTTGTGGTTGGTCGTTGCCGTTGCGGTTGGTCGTTGCAGTTGTACTTGTCGTTGTAGTCCTTCGTTAGTCTCCAGCCGCCGGCACGGGCTCCGCCGTACCGACCGCTCCAACCGCCCGCCTTGCTCGCCGACCGATCCACGCCTGAATCTCATCGAAATACGAATAGAACACGGGCGTGACGTAGAGCGTCACGATCTGGGAGAATGCCAACCCGCCCACCACCGCGACGCCGAGCGGGCGACGCGAGGCGGCGCTGGTGCCGACACCGATCGCGATCGGGAGCGTGCCGACGATCGCCGACACCGTCGTCATCATGATCGGACGGAAGCGAACGCTCGCCGCCTCGACGATCGCCTTGGCCGGCGGAATTCGCTCCGTCCGCTGACGCTCGAGCGCGAAGTCGATCATCATGATCGCGTTCTTTTCGACGATGCCGATCAGCATGATGATGCCGACATATCCGTACACACCCAATTCGACGTGCGCGAGCCAGAGCGCGAGCAGCGCTCCGAACGCCGCGAACGGCAGTCCCGTCAAAATCGTCACGGGATGGATGAAGCTCTCGTACAGGATCCCGAGAATGATGTAGATGATGAAGATCGTGATCAGGAGCAGCAGTCCCATCCCCTGCTGCGAATCCTGGAACGCGGCCGCCGTCCCGGCGAAGCCCCCTGTGATCGTCGCCGGCAACGTTTGACGCGCGACACGACTCACCTCGTCGGTCGCGGCGCCCAGCGACACACCCGGCGCCAGGTTGAACGAGATGGTCATCGACGCCATCTGTCCCGAGTGCGCCACGCTGAGCGGGCCGGTCGTCTGCTCGAGCCACGACACGTCGGTGAGCTGAACCTGCTTTCCGTTCGGCGCCGGGACGAAGAAATGCTCCAAAGCGCTCGCGTCGAGCTGCGCGCTCGGCACCGTCTCCATGACGACGAGGTACTGATTCGTCGGCATGAAGATCGTCGAGACCTGCTGCTGGTTGTACGCGTTGGCGAGCGCCTGCTCGATTCCCGTCGGCGTGACTCCAAGAGCCGCCGCGCGCTCGCGGTCGATGTGGATGCGAAGAATCGGGCTGCGATTCAAGAGATCGGACGTCACGCCGCTCAACGTCGGCATCTCCTGCAACCGCGCCATCAGCTTGTTGCCTTCGGAATAGAGCTGCGTGATGTCGGGGCCGCGCAGCGTGTACTGATAGAGCGTCTTGGTGCCGCGGCCGCCGATGCGGATCGACGGCGGGTTCGTGACGAAGATCTGAAGCCCAGGGATCCCGGACATCACCTTCGTCAGCTCGTGCACCATCGAATCCGCGGCCGGCCGCGTGCCCGCAGGCTTGAGCGTGATGTTGAACTGCACCTGGTTCGACGGCCCCATGCTCCCCACGTTCATCGTGTACGATGCGACGTTCGAGTCGGTGGCCAACTTCGTGCTCGCGAGCTTGCCGAAGCGCAGCATTTCCGTGAACGTCGTGCCCTGGGCCGCCTCGGCGGTCGCGTTGAGCGATCCGGTGTCGTCCGGCGGGAACAACCCTTTCGGGATCACCGTCCAGAGCACGCCCGTGAGCGCGAGAATGAGCGCCGAGAACACGAGCGTGAGCGGCCGATGCCGCATCACCCACTCGAGGCTCCGCTCGTAGCCGCGGCGCAGCGCCTCGAAGCCGCGCTCGCTCAGATTGAAGAGGCTTCCGTGACGCGGCTCGTCGTCGCGCGCGCGCAGCAGGCGGCTGCACAGCATGGGCGTCAACGTGAGCGCGACGAGTCCGGAGACGAGAATCGCCACCGCGATCGTGATCGCGAACTCTCGGAACAGCCGTCCGATGATGCCGCCCATGAACATCAGCGGCAAAAACACCGCCGACAGCGAGAGACACATCGACAACACGGTGAAGCCGACTTCGTGCGCGCCGTCGAGCGCCGCTTGCATCGGCTGCTTTCCCATCTCGATGTGCCGGATGATGTTCTCGAGCATCACGATCGCGTCGTCCACGATGAAGCCGACGGCGAGCGTGAGCGCCATCAGCGACAGGTTGTCGACGCTGAAGTCGAGCGCGTACATCACCGAGAACGTGCCGATGATCGCCAGCGGGAGCGTCAGGCTGGGGATCAGCGTCGCGACCGCGCTGCGCAGGAATAGGAAGATGACCGCGACCACGAGCACGAGCGCGACGAGCAGGGAGAACTTCACGTCGCGGACGGCGTTCTGGATGGAGATCGAGCGGTCGTACTGCACGTGGACCTTGAGCGTCGGCGGAAGACCGCGCTCGATGTCGCCCAGCGCTTCCTTCACCCGGCTCGCCACTTCGACGGTGTTCGTCCCCGGCTGCCGCTGCACCATCAGGTTGATCGAGCGCTCGTTCTCGTACCAGCTGGCGGACTTGTTGTTCTGGATGTCGTCGAGAACGTTGGCGACGTCGCCGAGTCGCACCGGCGCGCCGTTCTTGTAGGACACGATGAGGCGCCGGAACTCGTCGGCGTCATTCATCTGCCCCGTCGCCTGCACGGTGTAGGTGTGCGTCTTTCCGTAGAGCACGCCCGTCGGCAGCATCACGTTGTTGTTGCGGATCGCGTTGGCGACCTGCGATACGCCGACGTTGCGGCTCGCCAATTGGTCGGGATCCACCTGCACGCGCACGGCGTATTTCGCCGAGCCCCAGACGTTCACCTGGGCCACACCCTCGATCATCGAGAGCCGCTGCGCGATCGTCGTCTCCGCGTACTCGTCCACGTCCGTCATCGGCAGCACGTTGGACGTGAGCGCGATGTTCAGGATCGGCGCCGCCGACGGATTCTGCTTGTGGTAGTTGGGCGGCAGGATCGTCGACGGAAGAAACGGCAGCGTCTTCCCGATGGCCGCGTTCACGTCCTGCGCCGCGGCCTCGACGCTTCGGTCGAGGGCGAACTGCAGCGTGATGTTCGTCCTACCTAGACTGCTACTCGATGTGATCTCGTCAATCCCGGCGATGGCCGAGAACGCCTTTTCCAGCGGCGTCGCCACGGTAGCGGCCATCGTTTCGGGGCTCGCGCCAGGCAGGTTGGCGTCGACGCTGATCGTCGGATAGTCGACCGTCGGGAGGTCGCTCACCGGCAGCTTCCGGTACGAAACGATCCCGAACACGAGGATGCCGATCATGAGCAGTGTCGTCATGACCGGCCGTCGAACAAACAGACTCGTCAGGCTCATTGGATCCTCTAACGGCTGCCCGTGCCGCCTCCGTTGCCGCTCGGCTGTCCGCCCCCCGAGCCGCCCCCGCCGCCGCCACCACCCGCACGGCCCTTTCCTCCTCGGCCGCGCCGGCCGCTGCCGGAGGCTCCACCACCGCCCATATCATTGGCGCCGCGAATGCGAACCGGCGCGTCGGGCGTGAGACGCGACTGGCCGTCCGTCACGACACGGTCACCATCGTGAATTCCGCTGGCGATGACGGCAAGCCCGCTCTCCTGTCGCTCGACGACGACGCCACGCTGCCTCGCCGTGTCGGCCTGATCGATGACGTACACGTAGGTCCCGCGCTGACCATTCACGATGGCCTGCGTCGGCACGACCAGGGCGCCGTCCTCGTCGAACAGATGGAGGGAGGTCGCCGTGAACTGCCCCGCCCAGAGCCGGCCGTTTGTGTTGTCGAAGGTGGCCTTGAGCTGCACCGTCTGCGTCGACGTGTCGATCGCGTTGTCGATGAACGAAAGCTTGCCCATCAGGCGTTCGCCGACGGGCGGTCCAGCGACGCCGGCGCCCGCCGCTGATTGAGCGCCAGGCTGCGTCGTGTTTCCGGCTTGCTGCGCCCCGCGCGGCGTGCCGACTGTTCCGTTGGCCCCGCCGGACGCGCCGTCGGTCGCTGACCCGCCGGCTGACGGCCCGGGCCCAGACGATGGGCCGCCGGCACCGCGTCGACCGCGTCCTCCCCCCCCCGATTTGCCGCCGGGGCTTCCGGAAAAGCCGCCGCCGTCTTGACCTGGCGGGTCGTTGACCGGGTTCATTGCCGCCGCGGCCAGCGAATCGATCGACGGGGTCGCCGGAGCCACCCCGCTGGGTACTGCCGCGACCGCAAGGCCGCCGCCCGCACCGTACTGCTGGACCAACGGCAGCTCGGACGACGGAATCGAGAATCGAACGTAGATCGGGCGCACCTGGTTGATCACAACCAACGGTGTGGCCGCCCCCGAGCGAACGAGATTGCCGCGCTTGACCAGTACGTTGCCCGTGCGGCCGCCGATCGGCGCGCGGACGACTGCGTTGTCGAGGTTGAACCTCGCCTGCTCGACCGCGGCGTGATCCGACTGAAGCGTCGCGACGGCAGTCGCGGCAGAGGTGAACTGCGCCTCCGCCTCGAGCGGCGTGATGACTTTGGCCGCTAGGAGATCTTTGTATCTCCTCGCGTTTACGTCGGCGGCCGCCCACGTGGCGCTGTCGCGCGCCAGAACCGCGACCGCCTGGTTGTAGGCGTTCTGATACGGCCGCGAGTCGATATGGAAGAGCGGCTGTCCCGTCCGGACTTCCTGCCCCTCGGCGAAATCCACCGATTGGATGATTCCATCGACCTGCGGCGTGACGGAGACGGTCTGAACCGGCGTCACGATTCCGTTCGATTCGATGATGTAGGGGACAGTGGCTCGGCGCGCGGCGACGACGGAAACCATCGCCACGGGACGTTGAGCACGCTCTTGCTTTTTGGCACAGGCGGAAATGCCCAGCGACGACAGCGCGACGGCAAAAACCGGCAACGGTGCGCGACGGGAGAGGTGTCGCAATCCGATCATCGTGTTCACAAAGATTTTCGAGGCTTCACGAATGTACTACGTGTAAGCCCTTCAATGTGTTCGGAAACTTTTCCGGCCGCTATTGGGACGTCGCTGAAGGAACCGGAGCAGCCTTTTCGGCGGGACGCATGGGACCCCGCCCGCCAAGACTTGACGGGCGCAGGTCCGCGTCAACCACCCTGCCGAGGCGAAGGATCACGTCGATGGCGGCCCGAACGTCGGCCGACGTGGTCCGGAAGTTTACAATGCACGCGCGCAATGCGAACGCCCCGTCGAGGACCGCGTTGGAGAGATAGGTCGTCCCCTCGAGCTGTACCCGTTCGAGCAGAGCGGCGTTCAGTGCGTTGAGATAGTCGTTCGCACCGGCGGCCGCCCGATCGAAACCGTTCGGGACGTAGCGAAACGTGCTGATGCTCAGACCCTGCGTGAACGTCTCGAGCTCGGGCTCCGCGCTCGCGAGGCGATGCATCTCGCGCGACAACGCGATGTCGTCCGCGATCATTCGCTGATACCCCTCGCGTCCAACTTGCTGGATCGTCGTCCAGACCTTGAGCGCGCGGAAGCCGCGGGAGTTTTGCAGGCCCCACTCGTAGTAGTTCGTCGGTGGATCACTGGCGTCGCCCTCGAACCGGAAATACGTCGGGTGAAAGGAAAACGCGTCGTGCAGCGCACTGGGGCTGCGAACCAGCGCGCACCCCGCCTCGAGCGGCGCGTAAAGCCATTTGTGTGGATCGACGGCAATCGAATCCGCAACCGCGATCGCGCGAAGCTCCGGCGGTGCGTCGTCGAGAACCGCCGCCGGGGCGCCGTACGCGCCGTCGACGTGGAACCACATATCGTTTTCCTTCGCGATGGCGGCGATCTCGCGCAACGGATCGATCGCGCCCGTGCCGACCGAGCCGGCGGTGCCAACGACGACGGCCGGGCGAAAGCCCTCGCGCCGATCGCGCTCGATCTGCTCTCGCAGCGCGTCCGTGCGCATCGCACGCCCAGCGTCGACCGGAACGGCACGCACCGCGTCGAGACCCAGTCCGCAGATGTCGGCCGCTTTTTCGAGCCAGGTGTGAACCTCGCTCGACGCGTACACGACCAGGCGCTCACCGCTCGCAATGCCGTGCGACCGAACATCCGTCCTTGCCCTGTCGCGCGTCGCCGCGATGAAGCACACGAGATTCGCGACGTTGCCACCGCTCACCAGAATTCCGCCGGTGTCGGTCGGAAATCCGATCAGCTCCGCGATCCACCGCACCGTCTGCCGCTCGATTTCGGTCGCCACGGGCGACAACGACCACGCGCCAACATTCGCGTTGACCGTCGCGGCGAGCATGTCGGCCAACGCGCCGATCGGCGACGCGGACGACGTGATGTAGCCGAAGAACCGCGGATGCCCGTTGAGCGTAGAGCCCGACAGATACACATCCGCCGCGCGCTCGAGCACTTCCGAAGCCGGAATGCCGACGCGCGGAACCGGCGCGTCCGCCCCCACTCTTGCACGCACCGCCGCGGGAGTCGTGTCCGGAGCCACGAGTTGATCGCGCAGCGTGGCCAGAAAATCCGCTACGCGGTCGACGAGAGCTTTGCCGACTGCGCGGAATTCGTCGGGAGAAAGGTCAGCGGGAGAAGAACGCATAAATCAAACAGTAAGGCGAAAACGGCCTGACTCCGAGACTACCAAACTCCGAGACTTCCGAACACCGAAACTTCCGAACTCCGAGACTGCGAAACTTCCCAACTCCGAAACTTCCAACCCCCGCGAACTCCCCAACTCCGAAACTCGGTCCCTCTCGGCGTCTGGCAGTTTTCGGAGTTCGGCAGTTTCGGGGATCGGCAGTCTCGCAGTCTCGGAGCTCGGCAGTTTCGGCGTCCGGCAGTTTCGGAGCTTGGCAGTCTCGGCGTCGGCAGTTTTCGGTACCAGGGCGTCATTTCAACACCGGCAGCGACACCCTGAATTCCGTCTTCCCCGGCTTGGAATCCACGTCAATAGTTCCGTCGTGCGAGGCCACGATCCGCCGACTGATATCAAGCCCAAGCCCCGTCCCCTGCCCCATCGGCTTCGTCGTAAAGAAAGGATCGAAGATCCGCGGCAGGACATCCGCGGGAATTCCCGAGCCGTTGTCCGCGATCCGCACCACGACGCGCGCATTGTTGTCCGGGCGCGCGCTGACCGTGATTTCTCCGCCCTGCTCGGGCAACGCGTCCAGCGCGTTGTCAATGAGGTTCGACCACACCTGATTCAGCTCGCCGCCGTAGGCGCCCACCTTCGGAAGATCACTCGGAATGTCGATGCGCACCGAGGCCGACTTCGCCTTGGCCTTCGACCCCAGCACGGCGATCGTGTCGGAAACGCCCTGCGAGATATCGGCCGGCTCGCGGACGGTCGCCCGGTCCATGTAGGTGAAGCGCTTGATCGCACCGACCAGGTCGTGAATCCGCGTCGCGGCGCGCTCGATGTCTTCGGCCAGCAAGCGCGTCGTCACACCCGCGGCCACCGAGCGAAGCGCCGTGTCGAGCGCCTCGTCGGGAACCGCCCGCGCGAGGTCATCGAGCGCGAACACCGGCACCCCGTTCTCGCTCAAGCTCTGCGCGGTGTCGGGATCGGCGCCGTGCGCGTCGAGCCACTCACCCACTTCCTCTTCGCGGTCCGCCCGCTCGATCGCCGAAAAAACTCCCGTCATCCGCGGAAACGCGTTCCCCTCCCGCATGTTGTCGATTAGCGTGATCTCGCGTTCTCCCAGGTTCAACGCCCCCAGCTCGCGCGCCGCCGCCTCGGCCTTCGCGAGCTTGTCGACGAGCGTGCGCGCCGCCCGCGCGACAGCCGACGCCGGATTGTTCAGCTCATGGGCCAGCCCCGCCGAGAGACGCCCCAGCGACGCCAGCTTGTCGAGCTGCCAATCGGTGGCCGAAAACTGACGCGCGCGGTCGATCATGATGTGCACGAGTCGCTCGGTGACGACGGGGCACTGCACGGTCAGCTCGCGAAAACAACTGACGTTGATCACGAGACCAAGCAGCGGATGTTCGGTCTTCGAGACACCCGGCGCCTTTTTCATCCTCGAGTACGGGAGCATTCCCGTCACGTCGCCGGCGCGCCATTCGAGGAATTTCTTCTTCTCGCCGCCCCGCTCGACGTAGACCGCCCCGTCGCCGGCAAAGACGATGATCATCTCCGTCGGAAGCGCATCGGGCTGGATGAAGACGTCGCCGATCTCGTAGTCGCGCAGCTCGCCGTGGTCGGCGAGCCACTCCAGCTCCTCGCGCGGCGCGTCGCCGAGCGTCCGGTGCGCGAGCAGCAGTTGAATGACTTCGTCTCGAGTGGCGGGATGGGTCCTGGGCATCAGACCGTCTCCAGATATTCGTGGACCATGCTCACCGTCGCCGATCCTTCGCCCACCGCCGCCGCGACGCGCTTACCCGATCCGCGGCGCGCGTCGCCCGCGGCGAACACGCCCGGCACGCTCGTCTCGAACAAAAATGGATCGCGAGTGAGCGGCCAACCTTGCGGCGGATGCCCGTCGACCATGAGATCGCGCCCCGTGAGGATGAAGCCCTGCGCGTCCCGCTCGACGAGCCCCGCGACCATATCCGTGCGCGGCGAGGTGCCAATGAAGATGAACAGCGCGTCGGCCGGCACCTCGCGCGACGTGCCTGCCGCGAGATCCGAGATCGTGACCGACTCGAGCTTGCCTGTGCCGCGCACGCTGGTGATGACCGACCGTGTGAGCACCTCGACGTTCTTCGTGTCGGCGATGCGGTCGATCAGATACTGGGACATGCTCGACGTGAGCGATTCGCCTCGCACGAGCATCGTCACGCGGCGCGCGTAGCGCGAGAAGAACATCGCGCCCTGCCCCGCCGAATTCGCGCCGCCCACGACGTAGACGTCGCGGTCGCGATACGTCGCCGCCTCGGTGAGTGCCGCGCCGTAAAACACACCAGTTCCGACGAGCCCTTCGATGCCTGGAACGTCGAGTCTTCGAACTTCCATTCCCGACGAGATGAGGATGGCTTTCGCCTGCACCTCGGAACCGTCGGACAACTTCACGACGCGATACGGATCGCGCCGCTCGATCGACGCCACGTCCTGCGCCGTGACCACCTCGACGCCGAACCGCTTCGCCTGCGTCGTCGCACGGCGCGCGAGGTCGGCGCCGCTCACGCCGCTCGGGAACCCGAGGTAGTTCTCGATCTGCGAGCTCGTGCCCGCCTGTCCTCCGGTGGCGTAACGCTCGACGAGAATCGTGCGCAGCCCCTCGGAGCCGGCGTACACCGACGCCGCGAGACCCGCCGGCCCGCCCCCGATCACGATGAAGTCGTACTGCTTCGACTTCGCGTGCGTCTGCATCCCCAGCCGCTCGGCGACCTCGAGCGGCGTCGGCTGCACCATGGTCGTGCCATCGGGGAACAGCACGACGGGCAGCTTCTGCAACCCGTCCGGCATCGCCTCGACCAACGCCCGCATCGCCGGGTCCGAGTCCAGGTCGATCCACTGGTACGGCACACCGTTGCCGGACAGAAAATCCTTGAGCGCGTAGCTCGTCGGCGACAGCGACGTCCCCGCGACGCGCAGCCCGTCCTGCGACGGCCGCACCGTCGCCCGCCAATCGGCGAGGAGGTCGTCCAGCACCGGATACAGCCGCTCCGTCGGCGGCTCCCAAGGTTTTAGCAAATAATGATCAAGCCCGATCCTATTAATGGCGAGGATCGCGGTCTCGGTGTCGGCGTACGCCGTGAGCAGAACCTTGCGCGCTTCGGGATACAGCTTCTTCGCCTCAGCGAGAAACTGCGTGCCCGACATCTCCGGCATGCGCTCGTCGACGAGAAAGAGCGCGACCGGAGATCCCCGTTGCTTGAGCTGGAGCGTCGTGTCGACCGCCTGACGCCCCGAGCCGACCTTTATGACGCGGTAGTCGGTCCGAAAATGCGCCCGAAGATCACGGTCGACGGCGTTCAGGACCTCGGGGTCGTCGTCGACGGCGAGAATGACGGGTTTGGGCATGGCTAAACATGGAGCGAGACTGCCGAACTCCGAAACTGCCGGAATCGAGACTGCCGGACTCCGAGACTGCCGAACGCCGAGACTGCCGAACGCCGAGACTGCCGAACTCCGAGACTGCCGAACTCCGACACTGCCGAACGCCGAGACTGCCGAACGCCGAGACTGCCGAACTCCGAGACTGCCGAACGCCGAGAGTGCGAGACTGCCGAACTCCGAAACTGTCTGACTCCGAAGTTGCCGAACTCCGAACCTACAGCAGTTTCGGAGTTTGGCCGTCTCGGAGGTGGGAAGTCTCGCACTTGGGCAGTTTCGGAGTCGGGCAATTTTCACTACGACTCGCAATGCAGTGATGGTACGCGGCGCCCTCGGCGACCCCAAACTTGGCCCATGCCTCCACGGGGGACGTTGCGCGTGATCGATGCGGCGGAAGATTTCGCGGTCGATGTGAACCGTTGTTTCGGCGGGCGGCCGTTCTATGCCGATCAAGTGCGTCGCGCTGCCGGTTCCGTTTATTCGAACCTCATCGAGGGTTACGGCCGGGGCCCGGGTCGGGATCGGTTGCGGAGTTACCGGACGGCTCGATCCGAGTGCGAGGAAGCACTCGGTTGGATCCGACTCTCGTACCGCATCGAGCAATTAGCGGCGCGCGATTACCGTCGACTCACGAGTCGTGGCGTTGCGATCGTGTGGATGATTCGAGGGCTTCGGTACTAGGAGAGCGAAATGGCCGAACTCCGAGACTGCCGAACTCCGAGACTCCGAGACTGCCAAGGACCGAAGACTGCCAAACTCCGAAACTCCCGGCGGCCGATTCGCGGCGAGGTTAGCTTCGGCCCCCGGCAGTTTTCGGCGTTCGGCAGTGTCGGTTTTCGGCCGCCTCGCCTCTTCGGCCTTCGGCAGTTTCGGCTTTCAGGAAGTTTCGGCGTTCGGCAGTTTCGGCTTTCGGAAGTTTCGCCTCTTCGGCTTTCGGCCGTTTCGGCTTTTCAGGAAGTTTCGGCGTTCGGCAGTTTCGGCCCTAGGCCCTCCTCACTTCGCCGATTCCCACTCGCCCCAACCACCCACGCCGCTCCTCCAATTACCACGATCGCAAACAGATCAAATCCCAAGACATGCGCCGCCAACCACGTCGGCGCCACCGCGTACGCCACCACGATCGCCCTCGTCCTCGCCGGCTCCTGCCCTTTCGCGGCTATCCAAAACAAACCCGGTAACGCCACCGCCGCGTCGTACGGCCACGCATGCGGACTCGTCGCGACCGCAATGGCTCCCGCGAAACTAGCCGCCTGCACCAGGTCAGCCCCGCGAACCCGCAGCCACACAAGCGCGCCGATGAGCAGCGCCATTCCGAGTGGGAATGCGACCTTCGACGAGACACCGGCGACCATCAGCACGCCCGGCAAACTCACCGCCTTGGCACGGTTGTACGCGAAATCCGGCCCGACGTAACTCGCGACCGACTCCAAATACGGCCTCGGCCACATCCAGTCGCCGCCCGCGGCGTAAGCGCTCAGGACATACCACCCCACGCCGCACGCCGCCACGACCCCAAGCGCTTTCCACTTTCTATACAAAAGAAGCAGCAGTCCGAACGGCAGCACGTACGTCGGCTTGTAGCCGAGCGCGCCGACGGCCAGTCCGGCTCGCAGCGCGTCGTCACTTTGCAGTCCGTCAATGGCGACGAGCGACAGGAGCAACCCGAGCGGACTGTTTTGCCCCGTGACGACCGCCGCCGTGACCGGGGCCCAGCCGATGGTCATGTACGTCGCCTGTGCGCGATCGATCGAATACACGCGCGACGCCAACAACGCGGCGAAGACTGCCGCAACGGACATGAGAATCGCGTTGAGCGCGAATCCCCACGGGATCGACAGGTGTGCCGCCGGCGCGAGCAACCACGCGAAACCCGGCGCGTATGCGAACGCGGTGACTGGAAGTTGGTGCGCCGTGCCCCACGCCGCGTGCGCGGCGGGATCGAGCAGAGCCCGCGTACCAGCCGTAGCACCAGCCACATAGAAATCGGGCCAGTCCCAGTAGTGCCCGACGCTCGAGACGAAACGCAGCTGCGACAGACCGATCAGGGCGAGCCCGACTCCGTAGAGGCGGACCCGATCCTTTCCGATCCGCAGATCGGTCACTGCCGGGCCGTGAGAGCCCGGAATCGTTTGTCGTCGCGGATCGAGTCGAAGCCCGGGTCGCGGAGCGCGGCGAGGAGCCACGGTCCGCGCGGCGTCGCGAGCTCCAGAACGTCGAGCGCGCGATTCGCCTGACCGGCCGCGACGAGCGCGCGGGCGATCGACGTGCCGTCGAGAACTCCGACAACGCCGGCGGCCTTCACCTGCGTCCACTCGTTGGTGAGGCGGTCGCGCGCGCGCGACGTGTCACGCGCTATCAAGTCCACGATCGCCCCCGCGGACTCGCCCAGGTATCCCTCCCCGAGCTGCGTCGCGGTCTCGGCGTCGGCCCACGCGAAGCGCAGGTCGCCGTGGCGGGCGCGCACGACGGCACGCTGCGCCCACGCCGGCGCGAACAACACGTCGCCAATGATCGCCTGGTTCAGGAGCGTGCACGCGCTGCCGTCGCGGTGGTCAGCGATCGCGAGGCTCGCCAGCGCAGCGATCGGCGGTGCGCGCTGAGGCTCCAGCGCGAGTGCGCGCTCGAGCATCGAACGGCCCGCCTCGCGGTCGCCGGTGCGAATCAGCGCGAGCCCGTAGTCCTCGAAGGCGGCGGGGTCGCGTGAATCCGCGGCGATGGCGCGTTCGAACGCGCGCCGCCACAGCGTCGGCGCGCGCCCCTGCGCGATGCGCGACTGCGCCTCGGCGCGCCACGACAGACTCGACGTCGAATCGAGCGCGATGGCGTGGCTCGCCGAGCTGCGCAACTCGAACAGCACGTCGGCGGCCAGCGTCGAGTTCACGCCGCGGTGAAGCACCTCGGCATCGGCGAGCGCGAGCTCGGCGTACGCGGGGGCGAAGCCATGCGCTTGGCGCGCGGCCTCGCGAAAGTACCCGGCGGCGCGGCCGAACGCCCATAGGTCGCGCGCTCCCTGCCCACGCACGTACGCGTCGTACGCCTTTGCGCTGACGTCAGGCACCTTATCGAGAGCGCGTTGCTCCTGCGGCCGCAGCTTGCCGACGATCTGCGCCGCGACCTGCGCCGACACGTTCTGCTCGACGAGCATCACGTGGGCGGAGTCGTGGGGCAGCGTGCGATACATGAGCGCCCGGCCGGTCACGCCGTTGTAGAGCGTGAACGACACCGTGCGTCCGCGGAGTCCGTCGCTCACGCGCCCGGCGAGCACATAGGTCGCGCCGAGGCTGTCGGCCATCGCGCGCGCGGTATTCGAGTCGACGACGACCAGCCGTCGTTGCGCGCGTCGGCCGATGACGAGAATGCGCGGAATCGACGTTCCGATGCGGTTCGCGATCACGTCGGCGAGGCCGCCCGCGAGCTCGCCCGCGGCGTCGGTGGAATCGGACGCGAAGATCGATACGGCGACCGAACCGGGCATTCGTTGCGGAAGCCGCGTGAGCTCGGTGCCGTCGACGTGGCAGGGCTTGGGGAGCGGCGCAATGCGCTGCGCCGCGGCGATAGTCGGAGCGAACGCTCCAACGACGAGCGCCGCGACGCATGCCGCACGCATCAACGCCGGGGACCGCATCGGTTGTTAGGGACGACCTGCGTTGGGCGAGAAGACGGCGCGCGCGGTATCGCGTGCCGTGATCGTCACGGACATCGACCCGAACGACAAGTTTCCGGTTCCGCGCACCGATACGACGTGTTTGCCTGGCGACGCTCGAAAAATGAAGGGCGCCTTGCCGCGAAGAATTCCGTCAATGTACACCGACACGCCGTCTCCATTCGCCGCCGACACGGCGACGAATCCGGCGTTGGGGCCGGCGTTGATCGGGTCGCCCGCGAGCGTCGGCGATCCGTTCCCACCGTCGCGCGACACGGCGCCGGCGTCGACCGAAACTCGCGGCGAACCGCTCGTTCGTCCGCTGCCCGACTTCGAAGATCCGTCTTGCGATCGGGAGCTGCCCTTCGACTTCGGATCGTCGATTCGCTTGGAGTCGACCGACGTCTCGCCTCTCGGCAGCGGCCCTTTGGGATACGGATCGAATGTGCGATCGGGTCCCGCGGCCGGCCCCACTCGCTGCGTCTCGTCGCCGACGCGCGTGTTGCTCGGGGCGCCTTCACCTTGTTTGCGGTTTGACTGGCCCATGTCGGGGCTGGGCATTGTCGGCGGAGCGCTCGGGTCCACGCTGGGGCCCGAGATGCTCCCGCCGGGCAAGAACATCGTGTTGTCCGTGAACGCGACGTGCCACCAGTGGGTGGCCGTCTTCCTCACGTCTGGACGAACGCCCACGGCGAGCATGATCAGCGCCGCGAGCGGCGCGAGAATCCACACTGGCGAGCGGCGCTTGATGTCACTGCGGTCCACCTTCGCCAACTGCTCCGCCGGCGTGCCTTCGAGCGCCGTGCCCGTAAGACCGGCGATGAAATCGCTGATGGTGTCGTAGCGGTAGCTCGGGTCCTTCCACGTCGCGCGCTTGATCGCGGCGCCCGCGCTCAGCGGCACGGCCGGCGCGATCGCCCGGTGTGGGACGATCTCGATCGCGTCGATCTCGAGCACGCCGTCTGCTGGAAGGCGCCACGTGCGGCGTCCGCACAGCACCTCGTATATGGTGACGGCGAGCGAAAACTGGTCGGCGCGACCATCGATCGTTTGCAGGTTGTGCCGCTGCTCGAACGCCGTGTATGCCGGCGAACCGATCGAGTTCGGGAGCGGTGCGTCGCGGTCTCCGCTCGGGAACTGCCCGAGCATGAAGCCCGAGATGATCGCGTTGCCGTCGCGGTCGAGGTGGATCTTCTCCGGACGCAGCGCGCCGTGGACGATGCCGCGCTCGTGCGCCTCGTCCAATGCCTTGCCGATGCCGCGGACGATTTCGACGACGCGCTGATACGGCACCTGCGTTCCGGAGTCGATCAGATCGCCGAGCGTTCCGCCTTCGACAAGCGGCATCTCGACCGCGACGAGCGGCGGCGCGATGTCGATGCGCGTCATCGGCAGCACGTTCGGGTGCACGACCTGCGCGGCGAGGTCGGCCTCGCGCGCCAAGTCGCGCCGCGCGATCGGATCGTCCCAGGCGACCTTGATGGCGACGTCGCGATTCGAGCCGCTCTGGCGGCGCGCGCGAATGGTGATCCCCGCCCGTCCGAGACCGATCGCGGTTCCGAGCACGTACCTTCCCTGCAACGCGTCGCGGAGCTTGCGAAGGAGCTCCGTGGCCTGCTCGCTCTCGATGCCGCTCGCGAGCACGGCCCCGCAGACTCCGCATACGACGGCACGCGGATCCACAGGACTCTCACACGACGGACAAACGATTTGGTCCTGCGTGTCAGCGAGTTCGGTCACGTGCCTTCCAGGGGCTACAACCGGAGAAATCAGCTCCGCCATGCTTCGGCGATTGTCCTACGTGCGCCTGATATCGATCAAAAAACCAATCGAGTCTTTACGAGCGCCAGTGGCCCGGGCGATGTGCCCGTGCCGGTTATGCCGCCCGCCTTGGGATCAGCCGTGGTGAAATACCCAACCACGCCCTTTGAGTCGGGTTCCTGGGTGACCGTAAACGCTCCAAGGTACAGGACCTGGAGGCACCCCTTGACCGAGCCGCCCGACGCGCAAACTGGGGTCACGGTATTGGAATAGTTGCCGGTCAGCGCCACCTCGATCGTCGTCGGATAGGTGCCGCCGTTCGCGTTGTCCATTCCCTGCTTGGCTTGGTTCGCGTCCTGGCCGTTGATGATGGCGAGCCAGTCGCCGACGCCCACCGCGGCATTGCCACCGGTGCACGTGAACGCATTCTTGAACATCGAAGCGCTTGGCGATTGGCCGTTCTGCGTCGCCCCCCCCGCAGTCAACACCGGAGGCATTTGTACCTGGTAGAACAACCCGTTGTTCAGAGAGTTGACCTGGCTGCCGTTCGGAATGCCCAAAGTGACCGCATTCGCGGCGGTCGCGTTCATGAGATTGTTGATATCGGCTTGCGTGAGCGTCGTGGTATTCGACGGAAGCCCGAGCTGAGCAAGCAGGTCCCCGAACGAGAGCACGACGGGCGCGACGCACGTCGACTGCGTCACCGACTTGCTCGGCACGCCGATCGCGATCGACCTCGCCAACCCGGCGTGCTGGGTGATGTGTCCGAAAAGCGCCGGTGCGAAGGTGAGCGGTCCCGTATACCGAACTATCGCTTGCGCGGCGTTGGTCGGGGTGCCACCAGCCGCGAATCCGGTGCCTGAGTCCCAGTGGCCGAGAGTAAAATCGGCGGCAGCAAGCGACAACGTCGTCGTGTCGGCCTTGAATTTCCCGGCGAAGAGCTGCGCTTCAGCCAGAGCCTGGCCTGCGTCGTCCGACGCGGCGAACTTCTCGATCCCCGCCAACGCCGCGGCATCGGCCGCCGCGTGAAGCTCGGCGCGGCGCATCTGGATGTGTCCAACGTCGACAGCCATCGCCGCCGCCCCGATGAACACGAAGATCAACAGCGCCGACAGGATGAGCGTGAATCCCTTCCGATTCGACAACTTCATTTTGAGCCTTTGCATGATCGCCCCCGATCTTACTGGCCCATCGCCGCGAAGACCGGGCCGATCGCGATGACCGCCGGGCCTCCGATGACCGCGAACAACGCGGGAAGAATGAACAACGCCAAGGGGAACACCATCTTCGTCGCCGCCACCGCCGCCTTCTTCTCGGCCGCCTGGCGCCGCTTGCGCCGCAGCGACTCCGAGTACACGCGCAGCACCTTCGCGATCGACGTTCCCCAACGCTCGCTCTGAATCATGTTCGAGCCGAGCGACCGCAACTCATCGACGCCGGTCCGTTCGTAGAGACCGTGCAGCGCCTCTTCACGCCGCATACCGGCGTTCATGCGCCGGTTCATCGTCAACAGCTCGTTGGCCAATTCGGGATGCAACAGCACCATTTCGCGGCCGACGCGCAACAACGCGGCGTCGAGGCTCACCCCCGCTTCAACGCAAACCAACAGCAAGTCAAGCGTATCCGGAATCGAACGGACGATCCGCTCCTGGCGCAGCCGGCGCATACGCTCCAGCAACGCGGGCGGCGCGACGAGACCCAGCGCGATGCCGATAGCGCCGCTCAACAGCACCATGAAGCTCGAGTCGTGCGGCCCCCAGGCGAACAACGCGCCCGGGATGATCAGCGCCGACACCAGCCGGGTCATCGTG
>DASYSS010000006.1 GCA_036003045.1 Gemmatimonadaceae bacterium | reverse complement strand
GCGGCGCAGCCCAGCGCGACCGCCGACGCTTGGCGCGACACGGCGCATCACAAGAGCGGTATGGTGCGCGTCGCGCCGAGCGTGCGGCTGAACTATCTCGACTTCGGCGGGGCGGGGCCGACGATTCTCTTTCTCGCCGGGCTGGGCAACACGGCCCATTCCTTCGACGACTTCGCACCGCTCCTCACCGACAGGTTCCACGTCGTCGCGCTCACACGCCGCGGCTTCGGCGAATCGGACCATCCGGATTCCGGCTACGATACGCGCCGTCTCGTCGCCGACATTCGCGCCGCGATCGCCGAGCTTCACCTCGGCCGCGTGACGGTCGTTGGCCATTCGATCGCCGGCGAAGAGATGACGCGGCTCGCCGCGCAGTATCCGTCGCTCGTCGACAAACTCGTGTATCTCGATGGCGCGTACGACCGCGTGTCGGCTGACGCTCAGATCCAGGAGATCTTTCCGGTTCCGCCGAATGTGCCCGGCCGTCCCGAGCCCACCACCGCCGACACCGCGACGCCGGCCGCGTATGTCGCGTTCGTTCACCGCGTGCGCGGAGTCAACATTCCCGAGGCCGACATCCGCACTCGCTACAAGTACGACGGCTGGCAGGAGGAGATCACCAACGCATACCAGTCGATTCAGCCGGAACACCCCAACTACAAAGCAGTCAAAGCGCCGGCTCTGGCGATCTACGCCGTCACGGATTCGGTCTCACAGCTCGAGCCCTGGCAACGCGCCGACCGCGAACACGCTGCGGCGTGGCTCGATGTAGTTCGCGGGCTCGAGCACGTCGACCGGAGTTCGCGCGAGCAGTTTCGGCGTGAAGTCGAGCATGGAACGGTGCTCGAGATTCGGGGGGCGCATCATTGGATATTCGTCAGCAATCGAGAGCAGGTGCTGACGGCGATACGGCGCTTTCTGGGCGTGCAGTAGGGGATTGGTAGCGGCCCGGGGATGCGAGACCAGCATCGAGCGCTAAGCATCGAGGACGCGACTCTCACCGCCTCGCATCGCGATGCTGACCCCTCGATGCTGGTCTCGCCACTAAACGGCGATACGCGAGCGCGCGGTCTGTGCGACACGCGGGCGCACGAGCTTCTCGGCTGTGAGCGTCTCGGAGACGCGCGCGACTTTGGTGGCGGTGAGTCCGAGCTCTTTCGCCTTCGCGAAGATCGCCGTATCGGCGATGCCGTTGGGTCCTTTCGGGTGCACGACCCAGATCGCGCCGTTCTCGGCGATCGCGGCATTCGCGCGAGCGATGCGCGTCATGTCGGCGGGGCGGCTCACGTCGACGAACACGACGTCGCGATTCTTGGCGGCGTTCGCGCGCGAGACGTTTGACGTTCGCTCGTCGAGTTGCGCGCGCAGCGCGTCGTCGTGCGTTCCGATGAGGAGGACGGCCGCCTCCGGCTTCACGTCGAGTTTGTCGATCAGTCGCTTGGGTGGTTCGGCGAGTTTTTTCTCCCAGCGCGTCGCGGCAGGCTCGTCGAGTGTGAGCGTGATCGTCACGTCCGGGACGACGACGGTTACGGTTCCAGCCCGCCTCGTCACTCGTTGAATGTCGGCGCGTTTGACCCGCACCCGCGCATCGCCCCGAACGACGAGCTCGTCGGTCTCGAGCAAAACGGTTCCGTCCGCTTCTCTTTGCGCGCCGCGCTCGACCACGCGCACCCGGCACTTCGCCTCGTAACCCACGAGCCCGCCTCCGTACTCAGCCTTTGGCAACTTAAGTCACGTATGAGCGCACGACGAGTCGGCCGAGTTAGACCATTCCTTGCGAGATGCGGAAGTGAAGACGCGCGGCGAACTAGCCGCGCGCCGGTGGGGTTAGCTCCGGGAGCGTACGCGTGAAATCGTGTCGGTTGGCGCTTGGGGGGGGGAAATGGATTCTTGCCGCGTGGCTCGCGGCAGGCGCCGCCGCGTGCACCAGTCCAACGACGCCCGCCGAGGCCGCAGGGAACGTGGCCGATTCGGCCCGCCGAGCAGGGAGGGATACGGCCGCGGCCGATCCGAACGTCGCCCCCACGCTGACGATGCGAAACGTGCAATTCAGGTTCACGAAGGACTTGGTCGTGGGCATCGAACGGATCCGCGCGCAGATGCGGCCGGTGCCGCCCGCACAGGTCGTGTCGTTCGACGATCCGTCCACCTTCGATCTCGACGTCGCCGGAGCCTCGGTGCGATTGACGGGACCCCAGGTGGAAGTCCTGATGAACAGCCGGATCTTCGCCTACCCGAACGCGAACATCCGCAACCTGCGTGTCGAGGAGCAAGGCCAGACCCTCGTCATTCACGGCACGCTGTCGAAGGGCGCGACGATTCCCTTCACGATGGTGGGTACACCGTCGATTCGCGAAGGACGTTGGCTCGCGATCGAAACGAAGGAAGTGAAAATCGGCGCGGTCGGCGTGACAGGGCTGTTGAACGCGCTGCACATCAGCCTGTCCGCCATGATCAACGTCCCGGCGAGCGGCAACGTGCGCGTGGACAAGAACACGATCCTGATCGACGTCTTTTCGAACCTGCCGCCGCCCCACCTGCACGGCACGATCGCGGCGCTCGACTGTTGCACCCGCGGTTTCGGCCTGGTGATCGGGTCCGCGAACGTGGTGAGCGACTCGGCGTTGCGAGCGCTCGTTCCGTCCGCGACGGCGTCGCCGAACTTTCTCGCCATTCGGCACGGGACGCTGAAATTCGGCAAACTCACGATGGTCGATTCGGATCTCGACCTGGTAGACGCCGACTCGCGCGACCCGTTCGACTTCTTCCTGCACGACTATCAGTGCCAGCTCGCCGCCGGCGAGGCGCACGCGACGCTGCAGTTCGGGTGGCGCGTCCGGATGCCTGACTTCGACAAGCTCACGTCGGAGCAGTGCCCCGCGGATCGCTGAACGGACAAATCGTCCGGTTCGGCTGTCCCCCTGTCGCGATCGCCAACCGGAATTCGTATTCTTCAGCGGTCCGACAATTCGGATCGTACTCAGTTGGTTCGGCCGCTCGACTGTCGCAACGTCCTGACACTGTCTGCATAGTTAGAGCTTGCTTCCCACCCACGCTCTGAACAGCCGACCCCTCCGCCGGATGGTCACGTGCGCCCCGCTTTGGCGCCGGACTGTCCTGGGCCTCGCGTTGGTCGGTATCGCCGCCGGATCAGCCAGCGGTCAGCGGGGCAAGAAAGACGCGCCGCAGCAAGAGTTTACGCGGCAGGGCCTCCTCATTCTGAACTTCGCCCCGCATACCGGCGCGGACATGAAGCTGGGGCGAAAGGCGGCCGACGCCGTCCGTTCGAGGGTCGGGCGCTTCGTCGACAAGAAGGAAGTCGACATCATCGACGCGGGCGACGTCGCGTACCGAATGGAGCGTGCCGGCTACAACCCTGATACGACCTTCGATTTGCCGGAAATCCGCGCGACGGGCAAATACTTCCGCGCCGACGAGTTCGTGACGGCTTCAGTCTCCAATGGGCCTGCTGGTCCTCGGCTCTCCGGGTCGCTCGTGCTGCTGCGCGACGAGAAGTTGCGCCAGCCGTTGCCGGACGCCGCGGCACCAAAGCTCGACTCGGCGGCGCTTTTGTTCGCAAGGTCGATCGCCGCGGCGCGGGTGCAGCTCGCGCCGGAGCGCCGCTGCGAAAACGCGCTTCGAGACGGCCACGGCCTGCGTGCGGTCGAAGCGGCGCGTGAAGGCGTGAAGGCGTATCCTCGCGGCGCGATCGTGCGCACGTGCCTCGTGTGGGCACTGCATCAGAACGGCGCGCCGTACGCCGAGGTCCTCGCCGAAGCCGACTCACTGCTCGCGATCGACTCGTTGAATCCGCATGGCCTCGAGGCGGCCGCGGTCGCACTCGACTCACTACGTCGCCGCGATGCGGCGGCGGGGTATTGGCTGCGTCTCGCGGCCACCGACACTGCCGACCTCGACCTGCAAGGTCGAATCGGTTACGCGCTGCTCGACGGCGGCAACGCGGCGCGCGCCGAGCCGTACCTCGTCGCGCTCAGCAACGCGCATCCCGAAGAAATCCGATTCGTGCTTCAGAAGTGGCGCGCGGCGTACGAGAACAAGCACTGGCCGCTGGCGATCGCCGCCGGCGAGCTGCTCCTCGAGCGTGACTCGATCAGCCGCCGCGACTCGCTCTTCTACTACCGGCTCGGTCTCGCGTATCACTCCGCGAACCGGCCGTACCAGGCGATCGAGATGCTCGCCCACGGCGTGCACGCGTTCCCCAAGGACGCGAAGATGTACTCGCTCTACACGCAGTACGTCAAAGCCGAAGCGGATACCGCGGTGCCGCGCGGACTGGCGCTCTTTCCGCAAAGCGTCGAGTTGTTGAACATCCACGCCACCGAGCTGCGCGCGAGAGGCAAAGTCTCCGAAGCGCTGGACGCCACGCGCCAGATTGTATCGCTCGATTCGGCGGCGAAGCACGGTCATGTCGTGATCGCTCAATTTCAGATCGAGCTCGGCCGCCCGGACAGCGCGCTCGCCGCGCTGCACACGGCCTTGGCCAGCGGCGACGATTCGACATACGTCGGGACGTACGCGCTGGCCAAGGGGAACGCGCTCTATCAGGCGGCGGCGAGCGGTACGCAATCCAATGCCGACCTTGCCGTCGCACTTCGCATGCTGGCGTTCGCCGATTCGGTGCAGTCCTCCGATCGATCGCGGTTCCTCACCGGCGTCGCGGCGCTGGCCGTTGCGCAAACCGCGCTGAAGGAATCGATGAAGCTCACCGACAAGGTCGAGAGCTGTAAACGAGTCCGCATGGCCGCCGACGTCATACCCGTCGCCCGGTCGGGCCTCCATGCGGGCGAAACGTCTTTCGCCGAAACGGCCAGGCAGTCGCTCGACATTCTCGACAATCAGCTCGACCCGTACGCGCAGCAGCAGCTCAAAGTGCTCTGCGTCGACTCCGACCGTCCGCCGTCACAGCGAAACTGAGCGACGCGCTGCCTACGGCGTGCGACGAAGCTGCACGATTACCGTCGTGGTGTCCGTCGGTGTGACGTTGATCGTCACACGCTCCGGCTCGTAGCCGGGCCGTTGCACGGGGATATTCGTTCGGCCTCGCCGAAGCCAGCCGAGGCTCGCCTCGCCGGCGAAGTTGGTAGTCGCCCTCACTTCGCCCGTCTCATCGTCGAGAAGTGACGCGCTGCGGATTGGACTTCCGTGCTCGTCGAGGACGCGCATGACGCGTGCGCGAAATGGCGGCACGACCATGTGGAGCGTCACGTGCGCGAGGAGCGAGTCGTGGTTCGCCTTGAACCGAGCCTCACCCGACGCATCGAGGCTGTCCAGCACGCCCTTGA
>DASYSS010000005.1 GCA_036003045.1 Gemmatimonadaceae bacterium | reverse complement strand
GGCACTCGGAGTCTGGTATTCGTGGTTGCCGGGAGACGGATGCAGGCTCTTGATGATTCCCTTTTTCGGGTCGCCCCAGGACGGCGCGAAGCACTGATTGAACTGGGCGGTCGTGCCGGACGAATACGCGTTGTCGCCCAGCGTGAAGACCGCGTTGTCCACTCTGGCGATGCTGTCGGCACGAAGGACGCTGTCGACCAATCGCGCCGTACCATCGCTCAATCGCTGCGAACAGCTGGCGATGTCCCCAACGCCGATCATCACCGAGGCGCCGCTCAGTGACACTGCGGCCGCCGGCGACGCGGCGGGCGGCGGCGTGAGGTCGACCGGTGGCTTGCAGTCCAAGACGAGGAATGCGATCACCAACGCGACGAGTGGACCCCTGGACCGCCTGAACCGCATGACCGTTCCTTGTGGATGGAGCGAGGCGAGACGCGTCGCTCAGAAATTCAGACCGAGCCCGAGTCTCACTCCGGTCTGACCCGGCTCCGTCGTTCGCGTCAACGTGACGACGGGCGACGCGTCGACCCGGCCAAGCCAGATTCCTTCGCCGGTCCGCGAATGCCATCCGCCCGGTGAACTCCCGCCGACGTACACCCGACCTGCCTCGGCGATGCCGAGAATCCCGGCGCGCAGGGGCAATAGGGCCGTGAATCGCGCGACGAGAATTCGAAGTTCAGACGTCGCGTAGACCGACGCGTCGCCCACGTAACGCTGCGGATCCATGTAACGCGTGGTTCCTTCACCACCGATGGCCGCCCCTTCGTAAAACGGAAAGTCGCCATACAACTTCTTGCCGCCCGTCCGAACGACGAACAACGGATGCGTCGGCACGGGGATCGTGACCGATGTGCCGATCGAGGCGGCAACCTCCTCGAACGGCGACCGGACGTCCATCGCGGCGGGGAAGTATGCTCCATTGAGCTCGATCAGTACCCTGTGATGCGTGTGCTCCTCGCTGTCGGGCGTCGCCCGCCACTCGTACTGCGCGTCGAGTCGCATCCCCGCTTGGGTAAACGAGCCAAACCCGTACGGGCGAGCGGTCGCCAGATATGGACTTCGTGCACTGTCGGTGACCGAGTGCTGGATGACGGGCCCCAGCGAAATGTCGGTCGTCGACCCGATCGCGAGCGCGACCGCGGGATGAAACATCCACTGCCGCTGATGCACCGCGAAATACGGATTGGTGCCGCCGGAATCGGCGGTCGCGTTTCCGAAGCCATTGAAGTTGGTGAATTCGAAATCGGACGCTCTCGCGATGGCCGCAACGTGGATTGGCGAAGACTCCAGTCGCCGATCCGCGTCGACGGTGACGCGCGCTCCGTGAAATGCGGCGGCGTATTCGCCATCGATCGCGAGCATCGACGCGTACGGGCGCTGGTCGAATCCATACGTGTACTGCGCGACTCCGATTCGCGGCGTGACACCGACGCCACGATGGTCGCTGATTCCCACGCGGGGCGTGTATGTCGTCCCCACGTCGGCGCCCGGTGGCACCAGCGTTCCGTTGCGCGTTTCCCAGGGGCGCCGATCGAACATCGTATCCGGTCCATACGACACGCCGCCAACGGTGCCCGAATCGTAGAAGCGCGCCGCGTGCGGCTTTCCGGCGACCGTCGATGAATCGATGAACGTGTTGGTGCCGTTCCCGCCGATGACTCGGAGCGAAAGGCTCGTCCGAACATGCCCCGTCACGAGTGCCGTATCGTCGCCGCCGTGCAGGTAGATGAAGATCTCCGACGTCTCGCGCGCGTCGAAGCGTCGAGCAAAGAAAGTTCTTCCTCCCGACTCCAGGCGGACGTCGACGACGCCGTCGCTCGTCCGCGTGACCAGCGCGCGATCGGCTGAATCGCTCCCGTGCACTTCGACGCGGGCGGCCAGCAGACGGTAGTACTCGTCCGCCGCCTGGGGCAGCGCGTCACGGCGCTTGATGAGCACCGCCTCGAGCCTCGCGACCGACGCCTGATACTCGAGCGGCATCGCCCGCGCGGCGTCGGCGATCACCGCGTCGGTGACATGGGCTTGCACGGCCAGCGCGATGGAATCCCACACCGGCTTCTCGAGCCCCGACAGGAGCCGCGCGTCGAAGGCTCTCGGCTGCGTGAGTCCAACCACGTCCGGCGCGTTGCCGAACGAGATCAGGCTCGTTTTGCCGATCGCGGCCAGTCGCAATAGAACACCGTCATAGGACACGAACGCGTGGTCTCGGTCGCGCGAGATGGGTTGCCATTGTGTCTTCGGCCCCGTTTCCATCCGCGCCCACTTCCATTGACCGGAGTGACGATCGTTGTCGTTGATCAGGAAATCGGTCAGCCGCGCGGTAAGAAACGCGCGGGCGTCGGCGTGCTCGCTAGGGTCCTCGTTGAGGAGCTTCAGCAGCTCCGGGCTGTCGATGATTTTCGTCGCGCCGGCAAACCCCGGCGCGCCCTTCGGCGCGTTCGGGTACTGCTCGATCATGCCGAGGCGTCCGGCGAAGTCCGCGCGGAACTTGCCGAGGGCGGAATCATTCGGCATGACGACAAGCACCGCGGTCGGATGCAGGACGCCGCTCGCGTCGAGGATCGGCGCCGAGATTTCGGCCGCCGCCGGATGCTCGGCGCTGATTTGATCCTGAAAGAATCGACCGACGGGTGTACGCTGGAGTCCCTCGGGCGTGCCGGTCGCGCCCTTGTCGGAGAGGCGGAACACGTACTCGGTGCCGTCGGAGGTCACGAGACGCAGTGACTTGGTCTGCATCCCACCGCCTTCCTTCGTCGGATGAAGGCCCCCGAGATACGTCTGCCACTCGAGCACCGGGACTCGAATCGGCATCGCCCACAAGTCGCGGTACGTGCCGCCGGCGAACCATCGATAGAGTGTTCCCGCCTGGTAGCGCGGTCCGGCGGCGACGGTGGCGCTTTCCGGCTTCAGCGCGGGCAAAGGCCCAGGCTGTGCCGCGGCGGGCCATGAAACCGCTGACGCGAGGGTCGCGGTCCCGATGACGAACGACGCGGCACGCCATGTGGCGTTCATACGGGCGCCTCGGCCTTCTTGCGCTCCTGACGAACCTCGCCGGCTTCCTTTGCCAACGCGTCGCCGACTTCCAAGTCGGCTTGAGCGATGAACCCGTTGCTCCCCGACCTGATCGCCGTCACCATCGCATCGCGGGTCACCGATTTGCGTTGGCGGATGAGATAATACAGCTCGGACGGCTTGCCGACGTTCGTGACGACTTCGTCGAGCTTCCATCGTTTGCTGACGTCATTCAGCGTCTTCTCGATGTGCTTCTGTGCACCGTCGATCTCGGACGTGGTGACGGCGAGGACGGCGTCGAACCTCGGCTTTTTTCCGCTTCGTCCGAGGAGAACGCGCACACGCTCGAAGCGTTGAGCCAGCGCCTCCACTTTTTTCGGCGTCAGTGCGAGCACGAGGTCGCGATCGGGAACGACGTTGCCGCCGTGGTCCTTCCCGGCGAGATCACCGAGCGGCTCGGCCCATTGCGACGAAGCAGTCGGTTCGAGCACGGTGCGCCCGAAATCGTATCGCCAGAGGAAGACGAGGACAAAATTGAAGATGCACGACAACGTCAGTGCGATCGTGATGTCCTGAACGCCCGCGGCGAACCCCACGGCGATGGCGAGAAAGATGAACACGATGTCGCGAGAGTCGGACATGTTCGTGCGGAATCGGACGGCGGCAACCACGCCGCCAAGGCTGAACGCGAGGGCCAGGCTGTTGCTCACGATCAGCACGACGCCGGCAACGATCATCGGCAATACGATCAGCACTTGCACGACGGACTGGTTGTGTCCTTGGGCCGATCGCGCCGACATGTAGACCCACGTGACCGGCAGCATGAGCGCCAGCGTGCTGAGCAGAATGAACGCGGTGCTCAAGCCGAACGTGGCGCGCTCCACGAGATCAGCGGGTGGTGCCTGTGACTGGGCGGCCGAGATACTGTCGCGCAACAACGCCGCCGGCGCCTTCGCAAGGTGTTTGAGGTGGTCGCCCGTCAATAGGCCGTCGAGGGCGGGAAAGAACGTGAACACCACCAGGCCGATGATCGCGAGAAGCGCGTAGTAGGCGGCAAGGCGCCGAATCGGCCGCGAGGAGCCGAGCGTGAGGTACGACATGATTCGCGTGAAGAAGCTCATCCAAGGAGCCTACGCCTCATCGCGGCGATCACCCATCACACGAACGGGTGAATAAGTAGGTACGCCGGCGGCGCGATCAGCTGTCGAGCAATTCCCCGATGTGTGCGAGCGTCGGCACGTGATCGCACACCAGCTTCACGCACACGGTGAGCGGCACGGCGAGCACGGCGCCGGGGATCCCCCACAGCCATCCGAAGAACAGGAGTCCGAGAAACATCGCGACCGTGTTCAACGGCAGGTGACGTCCGAGGGCGAACGGCGTTATGAAGTTGCTTTCGGTCAGGTGGACGCCTACGAAGGCAGCGGGGGCGAGGAGGGCACGAGCGGTCGGATCGACGCCGGCCAAGGCGGCGACGGCGATGAGGCCGACCGTCACCATGGGCCCGACGTACGGAACGAAGTTCAGTAGCCCGGCGATACCGCCCCACAACACGGGATTCGGAACCCCCACGGCCCAAAGCGCCAATGCGGTAGTCGCGCCGACGCCGATATTGATCACGGCCACCGTCGCGAGAAAATGCGAGGCCGCGAGCTCGATCTCACCGAGCAGGTGTTCTCGACGCTGCAGCTCGTAGCCTCCGGGCAGGAGACCGGCGAGCTTGCGGCGCACGAGAGGTTCGTTGGCGAGCAGAAAATACGTCAGGAACACGACGCTCAGCGCGACCGGGATGGCTGCCAGGGAGTCGACGGACAGCTGATCGAAAAATCCACGCGTCGCGACTTGCACGGTCCGTGGTGCGTCGGGGGCGGGCGGCGCGGCCGCCAGCTGCATCCGATCCACCGATCGCTGGAGCGCGTCAAACGGCATCGTGATGTGCCGGACCTTCGCCTCGAGAGCCACGATCGTCGCGGGAGCGGACAGGATCCATTCCATGGCCGGCGAGGCGAGGAGCGTTGTCGCGCAGATGCCGCCGGCAAGTGCGCCGAAGACGACGACTGCCGCTGCCAGCCGGCCGGGAACGCGCTTGCGCTCCAGCCAGCGAACCGGCGCGCTCAGGGTGAGCGTCAGCAGCAGCGCCACGACGACGGGTAGCACGAGCGACCGACCGAGCCGCAGCGTCGCGATTACGACAAGGCTGCCGAGGACGATCGAGATCCGCGATGACGGTCGAGGTGACCGTAGAGCGTCTCCGTCATCGCCCGACCCCGCCGACGGGTCGAACTGCAACGCGGCCAAACCGCCTACACCGGTCGTGGCGGCAACGCGACGATTTCCAACCAGTACCGCCCAAGCACGTTCATCGCCTCGACCAATCCCGAGAGGGTGACGGGCTTCGTGATGAATGAGTTCACGCCGAGGCGGTAGCTCCTGAGGACCTCGGCATCGGAGTTCGAGTTTGTGAGAACCACTACCGGAATGTCGTGCAGGGTGACGTCCCCCTTGATGCGTCGCAACGCCTCGCGTCCGTCCATTTTCGGCATGTTGAGGTCGAGCAGAATCAGGCCGGGACGCGGGGCTTGACCGGTCTCACCCGCGAACCGGCCGCGCTGGTACAGGTAGTCGAGTAGATCCTCACCGTCATCGACGAATCGCAACTCGTTCGAGATGTGCGCGTCCTTGAGCGCCTGCTCGGTCAGCACCTGGTCATCTTCGTCATCGTCGCAGATGACGATCGTGATCGGGACCTTGTGCCTGTCGCGCATCATCATGGGGTGGGCTCCGCGCCCGACTGGGTGACCGGGAGAGCGATGGTGAACGTTGCGCCGTGGCCGATGCTGCTCGTCACGGCGATGCGCCGCCGTGACCCTCGACGACCTTTTGGCAGATGGTGAGCCCCATGCCCGAACCTTGGAACTCCGTCCGAGTGTGGAGCCGCTCTTCGAGGCGACCTGCCGGGTCACGACGTGCTACGAGGATGTCCGGGGGGGGACGTCTTGCTCGACCCGTTCGGAGCCGCCCCCGGCTTCAGTGCGCCACGAACCTCGGGGCGCGGCACAACACCCGATGCGTTCTCGGCATGATCCGAGACGGTTTTTACCTGAATCACCGTCGCCTGCGGGAGCGCCGCGTTCGGAATGTGGAGCTCGAGCAAGCCGTTCGAATACTCGGCGGTGATCATCGACGCATTGACATTTGGCGGAAGCTGGAAGCGGCGCACGAACGTTCCGTCATGCCGCTCGATGAGATGGAATCGCGCGCCGATCTTCCCCTCGTGCCGCGGCGATCGCGTCCCGCGAATGGTGAGCATGTTCTCTTCGGCCGTCACCTGCACCTGATCCGGCGCGATCCCTGGCAGTTCGACGGCGAAGTTCAGGGCCGCCTCCGTCTCGTGGATGTCCGTCGTGGGACTCCACTCGTTCAACGTCGGGTGCGCGTTTCCCCTCATGGTCTGTAGTCCGAAGCTGGTTTCGAGCAAACGCTCGAAGTCGAACAACAGACGAGAGGAGCCGGGCATCGTTGGCAAAGACGTGCTGTTCATACAGCCTCGGTGCTATCGGGGGCCCCGACTGGCTGAGCCTGGATGACCGGGTCCCGATGGCCTCCAGCATCTGCTGCAAGTGTGCGCTCCACGAGTCGCGGAATCACATGGAACAGAGTACGCCTCATCGGGGCGTGCGAGCCATCACACGAAGGGGTGAATGGCGGCCTACGCCTTTTGGCGGAGCGGCCCGGCGGGGACACCCCGCCCTCCGATCTCGTTTACGCGCCGTCTCGCCGCGAGTACGCGGCGATTTGGAGCCGCGTGTGCAACGTCAGCTTTTCCATGACGTTCCGCACGTGGCTCTTGACCGTGTGCGCCGCAATGTTGAGCCGTTGGGCGATTTCCTTGTTGCTCAGCCCCTCGCCGATCAACTCGATCACCTCGCGCTCGCGCCTCGTCATGCGCACGTCCTCCAGAACGCGCGCGCGGCCCTGCGCGGCGCTCGCGGTGCTGGCGATTTGCGAGAACAGAGATTCCGCCATGCGCGGCGGCAACACCTTGCCCCCGGCGGCCACTGATCTGATGGTCGTCACGAACTCGTCGAACGTCGCGTCCTTGAGGACGAATCCCGACACACCGGCATTCACGAACTGCACGATGTCCTCGTTCATCGGGATGAGATCCATGACGACGATCTTCGTACGTGGCGCCTGTTTGGTGAGGGCGGCGGCCACGCCCAGGCTGTCGTCGTCGACCAGCCCGACATCGAGGAGCAACACGTCTGGCTTGACCTGATCGAGGAACGCTGTATCGGCGACGCCCGTTCCGACGACGCGCAGATCGGGAACCCGATCCAGCATCGCGGTGAGCGCCTCGCGCACGAGGCGATTGTCGTCGACGATCGCAACCGTGATCATCGCGCCGGGCGGGCGCGACGCCGCCGTGGAAGTCGTACGCGCGAATCGTGACGTGGCAACAAGAAATGGCCCACCGGGAAGGGACCTACCGACGAGATGAAGTTACCGCCGCCCCCAACGGCGGGCATCCCGCGCCATCGGCGATGCCCGCCGTTGGGCGGCACTGGCTCGAAATCGTCGCGCGGCCTCCGGCACCCGCGTGAGCCGTCGGACGTGCGCGGTGATTCTGAGCTAGAGCACTCGGCGTACTGCTCTTTTCACCCGTTCGTGCGATGGGTTGTCGTCGCGAGCAGGGTCATGCTTCATGGCATGGGTTCTCGTCGTCCTCTGGTCATGCGGCTGAAGCACGTTTCACCAAACTCGCTCGGGGAATTGCGGGAGGCACCGTGGACACACAGCAAGGCGGCGGATTCACCGGCGCGTCCGTGACGGGCGACCCAAGTCGGGAGCGTCGTTCATTGATGCGGTCGCCGACGGCGACACCCGGGGAAGTCGCCGCTGAACCGGCGCCATTTCCGTCGAAGACGAGCGCCGCTCCCATCGAGACTTTCTTTCCGGATTGGCGACGCCGACTGAACCGGAATCTCTCGCGACGAAGCGACAGCCGCTGGGAACCGCTCACGCACGTGCACCCGGCCGAGGGGTAGCACACGCGGATGGATACGTAGGCGGGCGGCGAGGCCGGGCGTGGTGTCACCTCAGCCGCTCCGCCAAAAGGCGTAGGCCACCATTCACCTAGTTGGTCCGCCGACAAAGCGGCCACGCGCCCGAGTAGACGAAAACGTAGACGGTCGGCCATCTCGCCGCTCGTTGTGCCAGGCTCAATGTAGCAGCAGGTAGCGAAGCGGTTCGCAGTGGTCACTCTGGGTCCGAAGCCCTCACAGCTGTAGCGCCTCAAAGGGCATGCGCGTCGGCAATCGCCTGATCCACATCGCACGCGACGACTGGCGAGCGATGTGTGATCGTTGATCGCTCGCCAGCCGCCGTTCCCGTGTGAGCGTGGACCCGTTCAAGAAGTGGTGATCGCGGCTGCCGGTTTGCGGACAATCGGCTGCGAACTCGCTGCGGCTTTGGCGTCCGACCACGTCCATGCCTGCCAGACGATGATCGAGGTGCATACCGTTTCGATGGTCGCGAAGAACAAGTACTCTGGCAAGGCAGGCGGCCGTCCCAGCCCGATGAGCGGCGGAATGAAGGTGAGGAAGCCGTTGACCAGGGTTACGATGCTGCCGGCGATGATGTTCGCCAGCCGGTTCGCTCTGAGCGGAAGAAACCGACACGCCACAATCATGGCCATCGGTATTTCCATCAATACGGCCGCACCCGCGAGAGCCAATTGCCCGAGGCGCGGCGTGTCCGCTGCCGGTGCTCCGAGAAGGGCCCACAAGGCCATGACGTCCGCGTACAGATAGTTGAGCAACGCGAAGATCCACAACAACGACAACCGCTCCTTTGTGTCGTGCATGTCAACCTCCCAGGGAATGGTGATGGCCGTCGGCCAACGTGTTGGCGGGATCGAGACTCACACGACCATCCGCCGTTCGGTCCGCAAGCGGCGCAGCTCCGACACCCACAGCATGAGCGAGAACAGCCCGTTCACGCCGAGCGCGATCAAGCACCATATGAAGAGCAACGCGTCGCTGTACCGGCTGCGATTTCCGTTGTTGCTGAAGTGGAGCGCCGGCATGCCGATCGCCGCGAGCGCGACGAACAGCATGATGATCCGCCCGGATCGGA
>DASYSS010000004.1 GCA_036003045.1 Gemmatimonadaceae bacterium | reverse complement strand
ACCCTCATCCGCCTTCGGCACCTTCTCCCCTCTCACGAGGGGAGAAGGGCGCTCGAACATGGGTCTCGCGAGATCTTCCCCACGAGTGCCCTTCTCCCCCGGTGACGGGGGAGAAGGTGCCGAAGGCGGATGAGGGGGCGGGTGCTTACCTACGGCGACTCAGGATGACGGCGATCGCGGCCTGCCTCTGTGTGGCGCCGGCAATCCTGCCGGCGCAGGAGACGCGCATCGCGTCCGATTTCGAGATGCAGCAGATGGAGCGCCAGGCAGCGACGGCGAAGGACTTCGAGTCGCAGCTCGCGGCGCACCTCAACCTCGGCGACCTCCACGTCACGCGCAACGAGACTGCCGCGGCGAACGCGGAGCACCGCAAGGTCCTCGACATCACCGCCAACGAACGCGCGGACCGGCGCAAGCAAGGCGACATCGCGAAGTACGCCACCGCGACGATGTACGCCGGCTACGTACACGCCACGCTCGGCGACGAAGCGGCGGCGTTCGAGCTGCTCGACGAGGCGACGCGCTACGCCGGCGACGACGCGAAGACGTGGAGCCTCTACGCCGACGCGATGGGACGCCTCTCGTTCCGCGACAAGGCGGCCGCCGCGGCGCGGAACGCCGTCGCAATCGCGGAACGGAAAGGCGAGTCGCCGCTCGACCTCGCTGTCTACCGATTCACCCTCTCCGCCTACGTCCCGCGCCGCGAGGGCATCGCGCTGCTGGAGAATGTCGTCTCGGCACTGAAGTCGAAACAGTTCGACAGCGTACGAAGAGAGGTCGCGCGCCACGAGGCGTTCGAGAGCTACTCGACCGTTCGCGGCGACGCCACCGCGTACGTCTCGCTCCTCAACCGCTCGCAGCTTCGTCTGGCGCACGAATACGAGGCGAGCGGCGACCTGGCGCGCGCGCGGAAGACGTACCAGGACGTCCTCGCCGTCCGCAGCGACGACCCGACCGCGCTCGCCGTGATCGCGCGACTATCGCAGTCGAACGAGGAGCGGGCGCGCTACTTCATCGACGCGTTCGACGCGAACCCGTTCTCGCTCGACACGATCCACGCGTACGAGCAGTGGCTCCGCGCCGGCGGCTCGATCCACGATGAGTCCACCTCGCCCGGTGCGCAGGTGCGGCACGCCGTCGAGCAGATCGTCCGCGGCGAGCGGCCGTCGCTCGACGCGCTCATGAAGCGGTTCCCGAACAACGACACGCTCCGCGAGCTCGCCACGATGTCGCGCGCCGTAGCCCCGGCGTTCCTGAGCGGAACCGCTACAAACGTGACGGTGACGCCGGCCGTAGCGGACTTGCGCGCGCTGATGCAACTCGACCTCACGCCCGAACAGCGCGTCGCGCTCGACCGCATCACATTCACCAGCAGCGTGACGTTCAACCCCGGCCCTCCCGCGCCGCCCGGCCAGACCGTCTTCGAGTCGGGCACGATCGGCGACGTCCCGTTCAAGTTCTCCGAGCCGGTCGCCTTCTCCGGCACGTTCCCCGCCGCCGCCACCCTCACCTACCGCATCCTCGGCGTCAGCGGCTCCGCTCTCCTGCTCGAGCCGGTCAAGCTGGAGGCGAAGTGAAAGCACTTCTTCTCGCACTGGTAGTGTCCGCGCCGCTCTTCGCGCAATCGGTCGCGAGCACCCCGCGCGGAGTCCTCGTTGCGCACGACAAAGTCATCGAGCTGCACGGGAAATGGAAGACGGAAGGAGTCAGCAGCCCGGGCGCCATCGCAATCAGCAACACAAAAGCGGCCGTGCTCGACGAGATCCACGATCGCGTCGCAATCGTCGACCTCGCGAGCGGCACGACCACCTTCGTGAACACGCGCTCCACGCCGATCGCCGCCGCATTCGCGAACAACAACCTACTGATCCTCGACCGTGACGCACACATGCTCGAGAAGATCGGCGGCGGCAGCGTCGAGCTCGCGGACGACCCCGAGCTCCTGGCCGTCAAGAACGACCGCGCGTACGTCTACTCGCGCATCGACGGCGTGCTGCAGGAGATCGGGATCGAGCCGTTCGCGCTCCTCCGCACGGTCCGTGTCACCCCATTCGCCACAGCCATGCAGTGCGACGCGCGCAGCGCCTACCTCGTCTACCCGCGCGACGGCCGCGTCCGCGTCGTCGATCTCGCGAAGATGCAGCCCGCGGGAGAGTTTCGCGTCGGCTCTGTTCCGACCGACATCGCCATCGCCGGCGACCCCACCGCCCTCACCGCGACCGTGCTCGCCGTCGCCGATCCGTCCGCGAAACGGGTCTGGCTCGTCGAGGGGTCGCAGTCGAGCTTCCGGGCGTTCACCCGCGGCTTCCTGCGCGGCATCATCGGCCTCGGCCTCTTCGGCGGAAAAGAGACCGAGTTCCCCACCGGGGTCGATCGAGTCGTCGCCCGTGGTGGGCGATCCCTCGCGTTCGACTCCTCGTCCGGCACGCTCTACGCCGTCACGAAAGACAAGGCGACAGTTCTCGCCCGAGGCCTGGGACCTCATGCGTTCGTCCTGACCCCCGTGGGAGTCGCGTACTGGCAGAACGGTATGTTGGTTGCAGAAAAGCTCGGTCAATGAGTGACCGAAAGCCGTGCGTCCAATGCGGCCGCACGATCGATGGATACGCGCGGATCTGCCCCTTCTGCAACTGGGACCAGAGCGCGCCCGTGCCGGCCGCGAAACCGCAGCAAACCGCCGCGCCCGACTACACGCCTCCTTCCGACGAAACGAAACTCCGCAAATACGCCCTCGGCGCCGGCGGCGGACTGCTGATGGTCATCGTGCTCTTCTTCGTCGGAGCGCACGTCCACGGCAGGAACCCGCCGTCCGTGACGAACACGGAACAACAGGCCGCGCCGAGCGGCCCGGCGACTTCGCGCAAGCGGTCGAATGTCGCCCTCGTTCCCGACAACGGACCCGCCCCGCCGTCGCCCGGCCAGCCGGTGACGAGCGCACCGGTGTCCGACACGGCGCAGGGACTCGCGAATCAGACCGATCGCACCGACGCCACCGCCGCTTCGTCCGTCCAGTACTCGCAGATGGCGCAGCGCGCGGCGGCTGAAGCGTCGCGGAAGAAGGTGTCGGGACTCGTCGATCCGCTGACGATTCAGGGGAACGCGTACGGCAACCCGCTGCCGCGGCCGATGACGTCGTCGTCGAACAACGCGTCGAACAACGCCATCCGCCGCGCCGCGCTCCGCACGCCGCCGGTTCCCGAGTACCAGGGACTGCCCGACATCGGCGTTCGCGGCTACGCCAGCGCCAGGCTCCTGCTGACGATCGGCACCGATGGACGCGTCCACGGCGTGAACGTGATCCAGCCGCTGCCCGGCGCGACACCGCAACTGCTCGAGGCGGTGCAGGCGTGGCGCTTCAAGCCGGCGACGGAGAACGGAACGCCGGTGCCGTCGACGTTCATGACCTCACTACAATTCAGGCCGCGATGAAGCCCTGCGTCGGCTGCAACCATTCGATCGACGACCACGCGCGTCTCTGCCC
>DASYSS010000003.1 GCA_036003045.1 Gemmatimonadaceae bacterium | reverse complement strand
TCATTCAGTGTCAACGGCGTTGATCGTACAGCGAAGCGGCCGCACTACGTGCTCAGTGGCTCGATGGGCCGGGCCATTCGCACGAATGGGACCGGCAGGCCCGTGCCCAACATCAACTCGACTCGTTCGACCGCGACAAATCCGAGCGCGTCATACAACGGTTCGCCAGGCAGAGTCGCCATCAACTCGAAGCGGCGAAACCCGGCGGCGGACGCCGCGCGCTCGCACGTGTCGTAGAGTCGCCTCGCCAAGCCGCGACGTGCCCAGTCGGGATGCACGAAGAACGCGCGAATGCGCGCGGCATCCACGGCGGGATCCAGCAGCGGATCCTCGGTCTGCTTCATCTGGTCGCCACCGAACAGTGTGCGCCGCGCGCTCCACCCACCCGCTGCTGCCGGCGTCGACGATCCATCGACGACGTAATAGGTGCCGTCGGCAATGAGTTGCGTATCGACGCCAAAGACCTCGCGCAATGCGGCATCGATTTGCGCGAGGGTATAGTGGCCGGTGCTGAGTCCACGCACCGAAAGCTCGATGAGGTGCCGGAGCGCGGGAACGTCGGCCATCGTTGCGGCGCGAACCAACATCAACGGTCCTCGTTGTGCGCACTCGCGCGCGTCAGGTTCATCCCGAGCCCGGCGTAGCTGCCGAGGTTGAGAGCGCCGGCGACGCCAGCGAACACCAAGGCTATCCGGGGCGCGATGAAGGGGGAGCGCCAGAACTCTCGAATCGTCACGGACACACGGATTGCCGCTGCCTACGAATTGGACAGCAGCTTCACTGTGTGCTCGGCAATGGCCTCCATCTGGTGCTCGCGCTCGCGCGCCCACCGCGGCAAGCGAAGCAGGTTGGCTCCGAACGCGGCCACCGCCATTCCGCCGAACATGCCGAGAAACAGCAACGCCTTCTCCGGCTTGCCGGCCGCGGCGACCACTGAACTGAAGAGCACCGACACCACGCTCATCATGACTCCGAGAATGTTGAGCGCAATGCCGTCGTCCTTCAACGTGGTGAGACGAAGCTGCTCACCATGCTCGGTCGGCTCGACCGAGACGTGGAGGTTGCCATGAGACCATTCGCGGAGCCCGCCGGAAGTCGTCGCGCGGCCGTGCACTCCGAACGTGGTTCGGAATTCAGATATCAGTTGCTCCCACTCGCGGTCCGTGGGCGCGCGCGGCAGATCGACCACGCGCGACACTCCGACGGGCATCCCAAAGGATCGCCGCACGGGCGCCGGCCGCCCGCGGGCGTGGAGCTTCTCCGCGGCTTGCGCGACTCGCGCCGGCTCGATGCCCGCCTCATGACCGATCCGCTGAAGTTCATCCAGGGTCATTCCGCCGGATTCGGCAGGCAGCGACCGACCACGCGCGTCGCCCGTGGTCGCAAGACTGAAAATCTCGCGGACTTCTTCGTCGTCGTACCGTCGCTCGGTCATAGTCATCGATTCTATGACGGCCGCTTTCCACGCGCTACTCAGAGCGACGGGGGCTGTGAATGTCAGGAAGGGGAACGAACTAGAGAGCGGGCCGCCGCGGTACCACGGGCGTGTGAGCCGAACGTCAGCCTCAGCGTTCGTTCGGTTGGCCGACCGAGGAGCCGGTTGGCGATCCTCGAGCCGTCGAGAGCAGGACGGCGGCAACGGTCGCGAAGCCGGCAACTACAGCGGCGACTGCGATCACACCGAATGGAGCGCGGGCACCGGCGACGATGGCCGTTCCGACAGCGGCGACGGCAGCGGCAGCAAAGGTGAGGGCAATCCTACCGGCGCCGGCTTTGGCGCTAGGACGAAGTAGCCACGCTGCGCTCGTTGCGACGACGGCCATCGCGATCAGGCGGAGGTCATGTCGCGCACTCGAGGCAGCGACGGCCCCCGCGATGAAGGGGCCAACAAAAAAGAGGATGCCGAGCGCACGTCGCATGGAGTGAAGAGATTTGGGGATGCCGCAACAAGGCGTTAGCGCGATACTGAGTACGGTTGGTCAGGACGACACACAAGGGCGTCGACGAAGGCAGGCGCGAGGGGAGGCTGTTTAGCGGCTTGAGCCCCACCCGCCTCAGTAGTACTTTACGCCACAAAGAGCTTGGCGCACGACGAGCACAACAGCTGCGGCGGGAAGGGTCGGAGGCAATCATGCGGAAGTGGCTGCGACGCATTCGTGGCGCGATCGGGATGGGCTTTACCTGGGGAGCCGTATGGTCCGCCGCGGGCCTCGTGCCGCGTTGGTTGCTTGGCTTCAACCCCGACGCCCCGTTCCCGATCATCTTCGGCGTACTCGGCTTCATTGCCGGCGTCACGTTCTCCGGCGTCCTCGTGCTCACCGAAGGCCGTCGCGGGTTTGACCAGATGTCGCTTCCGCGCTTCGCGGGATGGGGCGCGACGGGCGGCCTTCTCTTATCAGCCCTCTTCGCCAAGATCGCGTCCCTTGGTTGGGGCGACGTACTAATGATTGCCCCCGCGTTCGCGCTCGCTTCCGCGATCTGTGCCTCCGGCTCGCTCGCCGTGGCCAGGCGAGCGATGCGGCCAGAATTGGCCAGCGACGACGTGACGAAGCTCACCGGGGGCTAGCAATTCCTCTCACATGATGTTGATGGTCGGTTACTTCCATGTGGTTCGCCCAATCCATCTCCGGGTAGTGGTTTTCGCAGTAGAACCTCCATGGAGAAACGGACGATGTCATCGCGGAAAGTGACTGACGAAGAAGGTCGTGTTTGGGAGTGTAAGTCGGAGAGTGCGGAAGCGCCGGGATGCGACGTGAACCTCCTGTGCACGACGGCCGGCTTGCGCGCTCCGCTGCGGTTGAAGGTCAGCTGGCAGTGGGCGAAAATGGCGGAAAAGGGTCTGGCGCGCATGATCGCCGCTGCCGCGCCGCGCCTGGCTTGATCGCGGCCACGACCTCGCGCGCCACGACCCATGCCGGCCGCATCGTAGTCACCACGCGCGACGTGAGCTGACGATAGTGGGCGAACCGCTTTCGGATGACGGCCTCCTCGCGCCCCGCTGACCGACGGATCGCCAATGGGCGGATTGCCTGACGTCGAAGCGTTTCGGCGACACAAATCTCGAGGTCGAGCGACGGAAGCAGGAGGACGGTTGTCGGCGCGGCAGCCAATTCTCGTTGCAGCCCAGCGATCGCAGGATGCACGTCTGCGGAATAGGTCATGAATCCTGACGAGAGAGCCGCGACGGCCGAGCTCCTCGACCCGCGTTCGAGGTAGATCTCGACGTTTGCCGCGGCATAAGCCGCGTACCCATGTACGCGAATGAACCGATCGATATCGCCGTGCGCCACTTCGAATACGCGGTCGAGGTCGAGTACTGACCCGTCGAGGAGCGCGGCGACATACGGAGCCGCGGTGCTCTTTCCGGCGCCGCCTGGGCCAATGAGATGAATCACAGGGATCGCGGGACAACCTGCTTCCCCGAAACCCATGCTGCCGCAGTTAGACAAACCGTGATCGCGATTGACAACGCGATCGGTATGATGAAGAGGTACCGCCAGCTCACGACCGTGATGGCCGCAAAGGCAAGAGCGAACGCCTCCAACGAAAATCCCGCGCCGAACGAGCACGCTTCGATTGGCGCTGCACTCGCTTCATTCGTATGATGGATGTCGGGTATGGATGTTGGGGAAAGGGGAACCCCGCATAGGCCAGGCATGCTCGACAACCTGATCCAAGACGCGCGGTACTCCGCGCGCACGCTCGCCAAGTCATTCGCCTTCTCGCTCACGGCCATCGTCACGCTCGCGATTGGCATCGGCGCCGCCACCGCGATCTTCAGCATGGTGAACGGCGTGCTGGTTCAACGCCTGCCGATGGCGAACGGCGATCGCCTCGTCCATTTCCGACAGCCATCGGCCCGTTCATCCGACGAGGGCCTCTCGGCTCTCGAGGTGGCGGACCTGCGCCGCGACACGCGTGCCTTCAGCGCCGTTGCCGAATACCACACGTTGACGTTCCAGCTCTACGGACACGGCGATCCGCTTCGCGTGACGACTGGCGTCGTTTCGGACGGCTTCTTCGACATGCTCGGCGTCAAGCCCGCGCTCGGACGCACGTTCCGGCCGGGCGAGGAAGCGGTGGGTGCCGCGCCCGTCGTCGTGCTCAGTCATGGATTCTGGATGAATCAGTTTCACGGCGATTCGTCCATCGTTGGGACGAAGTTCACGATGAACGATCGCGTGCACACCGTCGTCGGCGTGCTGCCGCCGCTCCCCGGGTACCCGGAAGAGAACGACGTGTGGATGCCAATCGGCGCCTGTCCCTTCCGCACCTCAGAATGGATGGCGACCACGCGCGACCACCGCATGCTGCGGGCATTCGGTATTCGCAAGCCCGATGTCCCAGAACAAGAGGCGGCGAGCGAGCTCTCGACGCTCAGCGCGCGCGCGCACGCGACGTATCCGGCCGCGTACCCAGCGGCGCTGCGCATGGGTCTCGTGGCCACGAACGCCCGCGACGAGATGACCAAGCGCGCGAAACCCATTCTCTACATGCTTCTCGCCACCGCGGTGTTTCTGCTGCTCGTGGCGGTCGCCAACGTGGCCACGCTCGCGCTTTCGCGACAGTTGCGGCGGTCGCGCGAGTTCGCCTTGCGGGTCGCCCTCGGCGGAGGTGGCGCGCGTCTCTATCGCCAGCTCGCGCTGGAAAACCTGATGCTGAGCGTCGCCGCCGCCGCCGTTGGCGTCGCCATCGCCGGCAGTGGTCTGGGATTGCTGCGCACCTTCGCGACGCGCTTTACACCGCGGGCCGACGAGATCGCGATGAGCGGGCCTGTGTTCCTCTTCGCCGCTGGGCTGTGCGTGATCATCGCGCTCGCGGTCGCCGCGGTGCCGTTCCTTCACGCGCGCGGCCGCCGAGATCTTGTCGGCGCGCTTCGCGCCGGCAACGTTGGTTCAGGAGCGACGCCGCGCGAGCATCGCGTCCGAGGGCTCCTCGTCGCCGCGCAGGTAGCGCTGGCCTTCGTGATGCTCGTTGGCGGGGGACTCATTGGGCGCAGCTTGATCACGCTCGAGCGGGTAGACGCCGGCATCGAACTTCGCGACGTGTTGACCGCCCAGCTCGAGTTGAACTTCACGAAGTACGATACGCCGGCCAAGCAAGAGGCACTCGCGCGCGCACTCGTCGAGCGGCTCGGCGCGTTGCCGGGGGTGAGATCAACGGCAGTGGCCAGCGCGTCGCCACTCCAACCGGGCGGTATGAGCGAGCAGCGGTTCAGCATCGATCGCGCATCCGATCTTGTCGCCGGCAGCCCTCCGCCGCGCGCCGAGGTCACGGCCGTTTCGCCGAAGTACTTTCGGACCGTCGGGATTCCGCTCGTCCGCGGCCGGCCGTTTTCGCCGCTCGATCGCGACACCCTCACCGCACCGGCGATCATCAGCGAGCGCCTGGTCGAGGAATATTGGAACGGGCAGGATCCGATCGGGACGCGTATCACGTTTGACGGTGGGCGAACGTGGCGCGAGGTGGTGGGAGTGGTCGGCAACGTGCGGCACCGCCTTGCCGATCCCGAAGTGGCCGACGCCGTCTATCTGCCGATTCTCGCGTCGTCGTCGCTGTACGACGTTCGCGTGTTCGCTCGCGCGGCTGGCCCTGTGCCGACCGTCGAGCAGGCGGTGCGCGCCGCTGTCCGCGACGTGGATCCGCAACAGTCCGTTTCAAACGTCGAGACGCTCGACCAAGCGCGTGGCGCGCAGTTGGTGGAGCCGCGCCTCACGACCACGCTCGTCGGAGTGTTCGCCGTGCTGGCGCTCGTGCTCACCGCAACAGGGCTCTCGGGCGTCGTCGCCCACAATGTGGCGCAGCGGCTTCCCGAGATCGCGATTCGCGTAGCGCTTGGCGCAACGCGCTCGCGAGTGTTGGCATTGGTCGCGCGCGAAGGGCTCGTGCTCGTCGTCGGCGGCGTGGGCGCCGGGATCATCGCGTCGATCGCGATGCGCGGCGTGGTCTCGCATTTCTTGTTTGGTGTGCGAGCCACCGACGCCGCGACTTACGCCGCGGTGGCGCTGACCATCATCGGCACGGCGGCCGCGGCGTGCGCCGCGCCCTCGTGGCGCGCGCTCAAAGCCGAGCCGGCGCGCTTACTCCGCGGCGCTTAAAGGCTTGTCTGGACTTCGGTGTTGTTCCCCAGCTATCGTCCGGCGGTCTACGAGCGGCAACGCTGCGACCACGACACAAAACGCGAACCACCCGAAAGCGATCGGACGTTCACCCTCGTAAGCGTGGCCGACCGGCTGGAGCGTCGAGTCTGACTCGCCGGTGCCCCCGCGAAGCATGCTCAGGCTGGGACGCACGTCAGCCGAACCGCATCCTCGCCAACACGATCGCTGGCGATGATGCGGAGCGGCGGCCTGGCGCCGGCAAAGTACGGCTTGCCGCCGCCAAGTACGAACGGGCGGAAGTAGAGACGATACTCGTCGATCAGACCGAGGTCGGTCAGGCTCGCTGCGAGGGCGGGCCCGGCGACGTCGATCTCACCCTCGACCTCCTTCTTCAGTCGGCGCACAAACGCGTCGACGCTCTCCGTGACGAGTGTGGCGTTTGCGCCGACCGAGGTGAGCGTATGCGAGACGACCCATTTCGGCTGCGCCCGCCACGCCGCCGCGAAGTCGTGGTCGGCGGCATCCCACTCCGGTC